>CAZOLD010000062.1:0-8542 GCA_964580595.1 uncultured Eubacterium sp. | reverse complement strand
GAAGATAAGGCGCCGCGCGTTCCTGGGCATGGGGAGGCGCGCGGGACGTAAGATTGTTGCGGGCCGTGACGGGATGGCGCCGCGGGCGAAAGAGGTTGCCCGCCAATTCTCCATGTGATAGAATGGTGGCAAGGCGAAGGGAACCTTGCGGATTTTTCAAGAAAGGATTATGGGTTATGTTGCTTCTAATCAAGAATGGCACGGTAATCAATCCGGGCGATAAGACGGAAGAGAAGGCGGACGTGCTGGTAGAGGACGGGATGATCAAGAAGATTGCCCCGGATCAGGCCGTGAGGGCGGAACGCATGGTGGACGCGGAGGGCTGTTACGTCATGCCGGGATTTATCGACATGCACGCCCACTTGCGCGATCCGGGCCAGGAGTACAAGGAGACGATGGAGACGGGCCTTAAGGCGGCCGTGCATGGCGGGTTCACGACGGTGGTGGCGATGCCGAACACGAAGCCCGTCGTGGACAACGCGGACGTCGTGAATTATGTCCACAACAAGGCAAAGAATATCCGGCTGGCGCACGTGCTCCAGGCGGGGGCGGTCACGAAGGGCCAAAAAGGGGAGGAGTTGGCGGATATCGCGCAGATGGTGGAGGCGGGCATACCTGCCATCAGCGAGGACGGGAAGACCGTGATGAACGCGCAACTCTACCGCGAGGCCATGATCCTCGCCGTGAAATACGGCATACCGCTGCTGTCGCATTGCGAGGACGTGAACCTGGCGGGGAACGGCGTGGTGAACGCGGATGAGGCGACCGAAAAGATGGGCCTTCGGGGCATCACGAATTCCGTGGAGGAAGTGATCATGGTCAGGGACATCCTCCTAGCGAAGGAGACGGGCGCCGCCCTCCATCTGTGCCATTGCTCCACGGCGTTCGGCGTCCGGATGATCGAGATCGCCAAGCAGGAGGGGGCGCGGGTGACCGCGGAGGCGTGCCCGCACCATTTCACGCTGACCAGCAGCGACATCAAGGAGAATGACGCCAACTACAAGATGAACCCGCCCCTGCGGACGGAGAAGGACGTGGAGGCGATCCGCGAAGGCTTGAAGTCCGGGGCGATTGACGTGATCGCGACCGACCACGCGCCGCATACGGCGATTGAGAAGGGGGAGGGCATGAACCGCGCGCCGTTTGGGATCGTAGGCCTAGAGACGGCGGCGGCATTGACGATGACGGAGCTTGTGGACAAGGGATGGCTGACGATCATGCAGATGGCGGAGAAGATGAGCTATAATCCGGCGCGGATTTTAGGGCTTGACAAAGGCGTCGTGGAGGAAGGGAAGCCGGCGGACCTGGTGGTGTTCGACGCTGCCGCGGAATATGAGATTGATCCGGCAAAGTTTTATTCTAAGGGGAAGAACACGCCGTTCGCGGGCAGGAAGGTGAAAGGGTTGGTGAAGGCGACCATCGTGGACGGGAAGCTCGCGTATTTGGCTTGACATGGCCGCGGCGCCTTAGGGAGACGACGCTAGGCGGCCCCGTGCGCGGGAAGGCCGGCGCGGGCGCCGATGCGCAAGACGAAAGGGATAGGACATGATAAATAAGCTGGTTGCGAAAATCCAAAAGACGAACGCGCCCGTGGTTGTGGGCTTAGATCCGGTCCTGGATTATATCCCGGGGCATGTGAAGGATGCCGCGTATCAGGAATTCGGGGAGACGCTGGAGGGAGCCGCGGCGGCGGCCTGGCAGTTCAACAGGGAGATTATCGACCATGTTTGCGACCTGGTCCCGGCGGTCAAGCCCCAGATCGCCATGTATGAGCAATTCGGGATTCCGGGGCTGATCGTGTTTCAGATGACGGTGGAGTACTGCCATGAGAAGGGCCTCATCGTCATAGGGGACGTGAAGAGGGGGGATATCGGCTCGACCTCCGCCGCGTACGCGGCGGCGCACATCGGGAAAGCTAAGGTCGGGAGCAGGGAATACCGCCCTTTTTCAGAGGATTTCATTACGGTAAACCCCTATTTCGGGACGGACGGGGTCAAGCCTTTCGTGGACGTGTGCAAGAAGGAGAAGAAAGGGTTGTTCCTGTTAGTCAAGACGTCCAACCCTTCCAGCGGGGAATTCCAGGACCGCATGGTGGACGGCAGGCCGCTCTATGAGCTCGTAGGGGAGAAGGTCGCGCAGTGGGGAGAGGACTGCATGGGGGACGGTTACAGCTACGTCGGCGCGGTCGTCGGGGCGACGTATCCCGAGGTCGGGAGGGCCTTGCGGAAGATCATGCCGAAGAGCTTCATTTTGGTGCCGGGTTATGGCGCGCAGGGCGGGAAAGGAGAGGACCTCGTGCCTTTCTTCCAGGAAGGCGGGCTGGGCGCCATCGTGAATTCGTCCCGCGGGATTATCGCGGCCTACCGCCAGGAGGCCTACGCTTCTTTCGGGGAGCGTCATTTCGGCGAGGCCGCTAGGGCGGCGACGGAAGCGATGATCCGGGACATCAACGGCGCGCTGCAGGCAGCGGGGTTGCGGTAGGATAGCCGCGTGCGGCCGGGTTACAGGTTAAGGAGAGGCAGATGGCGGAAAAATATAAGGAGCAGGCGGTTGTGATTCGGCAAGAGCCGATTTCTTATGGGGTTTACAGCATGTGGCTGAAGACGGAGAGGATTGCCGGGCAGGCTAGGCCGGGCCAGTTCCTGTCCATGTATTGCCGGGACGGGAGCAGGATTCTCCCGCGCCCGATCAGCATTTGCGAGATTGACAGGCGCGACAAGGCGCTCCGCGTAGCATACCGCGTCGCGGGGAAGGGGACGGAAGAGATGTCCGCGCGCAGGACGGGGGAAATCGTGGAGATCGCGGGCCCTATGGGCAACGGGTTCCCCCTGAAGGAGAAGAAGGCGTTCTTGGTGGGAGGGGGGATCGGGATCCCTCCCCTGCTTCAGCTCGCGAAAGAGCTTAAGTGCGACAAGAAGATTATCCTGGGGTACCGGGACGCCGTGTTCTTAAAAGAGGATTTCCGGAAATACGGCGAGGTGTATGTCGCGACGGAAGACGGGAGCGAAGGCACGGAAGGCACCGTGATGGACGCGATCCGGGAAAACGGCCTGGACGCGGAAATCATCTACGCCTGCGGGCCCGTCGCCATGCTGCGCGCCGTGAAGCGTCTCGAGAGTGTGCATGGGATGGAATGCTGGGTATCGTTAGAGGAGAGGATGGCCTGCGGGATTGGCGCGTGCCTGGGATGTGTCTGCAGGTCCAAGGAAAAAGACATCCACACGAACGTGCGCAATAAGAGGATTTGCAAGGAAGGCCCGGTTTTTCGCGCGGAGGAGGTGGATTTTTGATGGACATGAGCGTGGAGCTTGCGGGAGTGACGCTGAAGAACCCGGTCATGCCCGCGTCGGGCACGTTTGGCTCGGGGGAGGAATTTTCGGAATTCCTGGATTTGAATAAGCTAGGCGCCATCGTGACGAAGGGCGTGTCGAACGTCCCATGGGAAGGCAACCCGGCCCCGCGCATCGCGGAGACGTACGGCGGGATGCTGAATGCCGTGGGGCTGCAGAACCCGGGCGTTGACGTTTTCATCGAGCGGGACATCCCGTTTTTGGCAAAGTTTGACACGAAGATTATCGTGAACGTCTGCGGGAGGACGGAGGAGGAGTATTGCGAGGTGGCAAGGCGCCTCGCTGACCAGGACGTGCATATGCTGGAAATCAATATTTCCTGCCCGAACGTGAAGGAGGGCGGCATCGCGTTTGGCCGCGACCCTGAGTCGGTGGAGCGGATCACGCGCGCGGTGAAGGAATGCGCGAGGCAGCCGGTCATCATGAAGCTTAGCCCGAACGTCGCGGATATCGCGGAAGTGGCGAGGGCGGCGGAGGCGGGCGGGGCGGACGCCATTTCCCTCATCAACACGCTCTTAGGGATGAAGATCGATATCCACAGCAGGACGTTCGCGCTCGCGAATAAGACGGGCGGGCTTTCTGGCCCCGCCATCCACCCTGTCGCCGTCAGGATGGTGTATGAGGCGGCGCATGCCGTGAAGATACCGGTAATCGGGATGGGCGGCGTGGCGACGGCGGAGGACGCCATCGAGATGATTTTGGCGGGGGCTACGGCCGTCGCGGTGGGGACGGCGAATTTCCGCAGCCAGACGGCGCTCCTTGAGATCTTAGAGGGCATCCGTGAATACATGGAGGATCATGGCGTGGGGAGCATAAGGGAATTAGTGGGCGCGGCATGACTTTATTTGCGTGGCCGGGAGGAGGAAGAGATGAAATTATTGTCAGTGGCGATCCCGTCCTATAATTCGCAGGACTACCTGGAGCGCTGCGTGGAATCCCTGCTTCCGGGCGGGGAGGATGTGGAGATCCTGATCGTGGACGATGGGTCGACGGACAGGACGCCGGAGATCGCGGATGCTTACGCCAGGAAATATCCCGGGATGGTCCGTGCCATCCATCAGGAAAACGCGGGCCATGGCGGAGCCGTGAACACGGGGATCCTCAATGCCACGGGGTTATATTTCAAGGTGGTGGACAGCGATGATTGGGTGGATCCGGATGCGTACCGGCAGATCTTAGAGAAGCTGCGGGAGCTTGCCGGGGGGAACCAGGTGCTTGACATGATGATCAGCAATTTCGTTTATGACAAGGTGGGCGCGAAGCACAAGCGGGTCATGAAGTATGTCGGCATCTTGCCGGAAGGGCGGATTTTCGGCTGGGACGAGGCGAAGCATTTCAGGAAGGGGTGCTATATCCTGATGCATTCCGTCATGTATAGGACCAAGCTGCTGCGGGAATGCGGGCTTGCGCTGCCGGAGCATACGTTTTACGTGGATAACCTTTTCGTTTACGTGCCGCTCCCCTACGTGAGGAGCATGTACTACCTGAACGTAGATTTCTACCGCTATTTCATCGGGCGGGAGGACCAATCCGTCAACGAGGACGTCATGATCCGGCGCATCGACCAGCAGATCCTGGTCAACAAGACCATGGTGGAGGCGGTGGACTTATGGAAGCTGCCTAACCGCAAGCTGCAGAAATATATGTTCAATTACCTGGAGATTATCACCGTCATATCGACCGTCATGCTGATCCGCTCAGGCACGCCGGAGAACTTAGAAAAGAAGCGCGAGCTGTGGAAATACTTGAAGGAGTACGATATCCGCCTGTTTTGGCGGCTGCGGCGCGGCATCATGGGCCAGGTGATGAACCTCCCGGGCAAGGGGGGCAGGAAGATTTCCGTAGCGGCATATAAGATTTCCCAGAAGGTCGTCGGGTTTAATTAAGCGAGGCTTTCGGGAGCATTTTTTCGGAGGGCAGGATGACGGTAAACGGCGAGAGCAAGGAATTTGCGGAAGGGATGACGCTGGCGCGGCTGCTGGAGCGGGAAGGCTTTGAGCCTGGCCGGGTCGCGGTGGAGCGGAACGGAGAGATCGTGCCGAAGGCCTCCTACGGGCAGGTCTTGTTAGGCGAGGAGGATAAGATCGAGGTCGTAAGCTTCGTGGGCGGCGGCTGAAAGGGCGGCGGCCAAAGGATACGGTTTCGGAAAGGACAAGAAGGAAAGATGGGGAATGGAATGGCAGAAGGAGAGAACGATAGCTGGGAGCTTGGCGGGCGGACGTTTCGCTCCCGCTTTATTTTGGGTTCCGGGAAGTATAACGTGGAATTGATTCGGGCCGCCGTGGAGCAGGCGGGGGCGGAAATCATCACCTTGGCCGTGCGGCGCGCGAATTCAAGCGGGGAGGGCAATATCCTGGATTTTATCCCGGAGGGGGTGACCCTCCTGCCGAACACGTCGGGCGCCAGGAACGCCCAGGAGGCGGTTCGGATCGCCAGGCTCTCCAGGGAGCTGGGATGCGGGGACTTTGTCAAGATTGAGATCATGCGGGATTCCAAGTACCTGCTGCCGGACAACCAGGAGACGGTAAGGGCCACGGAGATGCTGGCGAAAGAAGGGTTCACCGTGCTCCCTTACATGTATCCGGACTTGAACGTGGCGCGTGACTTAGCGTCCGCCGGCGCGGCGGCGGTGATGCCGCTCGCGGCGCCGATCGGCTCGAACAAGGGGCTGGCGGCAAGGGAGTTCATCCAGATCTTGATTGACGAGATTGACCTTCCCATCATCGTTGACGCCGGGATCGGCAGGCCGTCGCAGGCCTGCGAGGCGATGGAGATGGGCGCGGCGGCCGTGATGGCGAATACGGCAATCGCGACGGCGGGGGACATCCCGCGAATGGCGCTCGCGTTCCGCAAGGCAATCGAGGCGGGACGCGCGGCCTACCTGTCGGGGCTGGGCCGCGTGAGGGAGCGGGGCGGGGAGGCGTCCTCCCCGATGACGGGATTCTTGAGGGATTGAGCCGTTACGCCGGAATTTGGGTTGGTTTTCTGGAAATGAGGGAAGAGCATGGAACTGGAAAAACAAGGCAGCCACATGGAATACCAGGAGGGCATGGAGCAGATTCAGTCTGACATCTTAGATAAGGTGGTTGCGGCGCGGAAGGGCTATGACGCTAACGGGTACACGGCGCGGGACGTGCGCAGGGCCATAGACGCGGGCAGCCGCGGCATCGAGGATTTCGCGGCGCTGCTGTCCCCGGCGGCGGAGCCGTACCTAGATGAGATGGCTGCGGCGGCGAAGGAGGAGACGGGGAAGCATTTCGGGAATTCCGTCTGTTTGTTCACGCCGCTCTATATCTCGAATTATTGCGAGAATTATTGCGTGTATTGCGGGTTTAACTGCCATAACCGGATTCACCGGATGAAGCTTACCGAGGAAGAGATGGAGAAGGAGATGGCGGCGATTGCCCGGACGGGATTGGAGGAAATCCTGATCTTGACGGGGGAGAGCCGGAAACAGGCGGACGTCTTTTATATCGGGGAGGCCTGCAAGGCCGCGAGGAAGTATTTTCGGATGGTCGGCTTGGAGGTCTATCCGATGAACAGCGGGGAATACGCGTATTTGCGGGAATGCGGGGCGGATTACGTGACCGTTTTCCAGGAAACCTATGATTCGGACAGGTATGGGGACTTGCACCTGGCCGGCCATAAGCGGGTGTTCCCCTACCGTTTCCACGCGCAGGAGCGCGCCTTGATGGGCGGGATGCGGGGAGTGGCGTTCGCGGCGCTCTTAGGTTTGTCTGATTTCAGGAAGGACGCGTTTGCCACGGGTCTCCATGCTTATTACGTTCAGCGGAAGTACCCGTACGCGGAAATCTCTTTTTCCTGCCCGCGCCTCCGGCCGATCAACACGCTTTCGGGCGACGGGAAGGAGATTGTCAGCGTGGCGTATGGCAATGAGGTCAGCGAGCGTCAGCTCTTCCAGGTGATGTGCGCGTACCGGCTCTTCATGCCATATGCGGGGATGACGATTTCCACGAGGGAACGGGAGGGGTTCAGGGACCATGTGGTCGGCGTGGCGGCGACTAAGATTTCGGCGGGGGTCAGCACCGGGATAGGGAGCCATTCCGAGGAAGTGGAGGACCAGGGGGACAGCCAGTTCGAGATCGCGGACCCGCGCGGCGTGGCCGAGGTGGTCGCGGCCCTGAAGGAAAGGAACCTGCAGCCCGTCATGAATGATTATGTCTATGTGTGAGGCCGGCGCGCGAGGCTTATGCTGATGTCAGCGCGAAAGGCGCGGGCGGCCGGGCAAAGGGGATCTGGCTTATGTTTTGGCACGTCGCGGTGACAGATTGGGGATTATACCAAAGCTCCCACGCGGGGCAAGACCTTGGCGATTACGCGGAATTTCTGGCACGGCTTGCCTGCGGCGCGGGAAGCCACGGCGCCCTCCCGCGGCCTGATTTCGTGATCGTGCGGGAAAAGGGCATGGGCGAGGATGGTTACCTTGAGCTTTTCGCGGACGTTTGGGAGAGATGCGAGAGGCTGCGGCGCGAGGGGGCGGAGGATTCTCCCGCCCGCTTCGGGGAGCTGCCGTTTGGCAACCAGCCGCCCTTGGTGCCCCATACCTTCTTTCGCGCGGCCAGGAAGGTCGGGTGCCCCCGTGTCCACCTTCCCCTGCCTTTGCTGAGGGAATGCCTGGAAGGGAACCTGCTTACGGGGATAGGGGAGGTTGGCACGTCCATCCATTCCGTGGAGGAGGCGGTGGAGGCGGAGCGCTTAGGCGCCGCCTGCCTCACGGCAGGGCATATCTTCCCCACAGGCTGCAAGCCGGGCGTCCCGCCGCGCGGGCTGGGCTTCCTAGAGGAGGTTTGCGGGAGCGTGCGCATCCCGGTATACGCGATTGGCGGCATCCATCCGCGCGATTGGCCAAAGCTCGAGCGGGCGGGGGCCGCGGGGGCTTGCATGATGTCAGGGTATATGGCGGGTTAGCCCGCGGATGCGGCATTCCCCGCCTTGCGTGGCGCACGGCGCGGGCGGGCTTGCGTGACGCGGGCGGGAGTTGGCGCGGATTTTTAAAAAACCCTTGATTTTTATTGTGCCGTATGGTAGGATACGGGGAGTGTGGGGCGCGTTGGCCTCGCGCGGGACGGTGGCGCTTGCCGCCGCGGGCGCGGACGGGCATGGCGCGGATGGTTATGCCGGCGTGTCGGAATGGCAGACGAGGCAGACTCAAAATCTGTTGTGGGCAACCA
>CAZOLD010000061.1:0-8558 GCA_964580595.1 uncultured Eubacterium sp. | reverse complement strand
AAAATATGGGCTAAACATGGGTTAATGATATCATTCTTTCCCTGACCTAGCAAGATTTCTTTTCGGCATGGGGCGCGGGGTCGAGGGGGATTGCCAGCCACTCATTTTCTGCGTTCTTCACCACCAGCATGACCTCGTACTCTCCAAATCTCATGTCAGATTCATCAATTGAAATCCCCATCAAAGAACCTCCTCGATTTCACGCTCATACAGCTCAATAGACGTATCGATGATCGTGTTCTCCGGCATCCCGTCATGCAAATCGCAAACGATTATTCATGGCAAATTAATTTTACCACAAAAAAAGAGCGTCTCCAGGTTTTATATCTGAAAACGCTCTTCTTTTTGTGATGGGACTTTTTTCACAGCCCCCTTTTTCTTTCGGGAATCCCTTAAAGATCCCCTCAATAATTAATCATTACCAATCAATATTCAATCCGAATCACAGGATGGGACATACGCCGCACGGAAAAACCGGCGCGCTTCTCCCGCCTGCCTAATCACTCGCCATACAGGGTGATCAGCTTGTTCAGGTACTCATAGCGCTCCTTCGCGTTCTCTTCGGATACCGAGAACAGCTCTTCCGCGCGCTTCGGGTTGACCCTGGCAAGCGCGTTGTAACGGACCTCGCCGTTCAGGAATGCCTTGTAATCCCCTGTCGGTGCCTTGCTGTCTAAGGAGAACGCGGGCTTGCCCTCTTTCTTCAGGGCCGGGTTGTAACGGAACGTATGCCAATAACCCGCCTCCACGGCGTTCTTCTCTTCCGTCTGCGCCTTGCTCATGCCAACCTTGATGCCATGGTTGATGCACGGCGCGTAGGCGATGATCAGCGACGGTCCCGGATAAGCCTCGGCCTCCGCGATTGCCTTGACGCATTGGTTGTAATCCGCGCCCATCGCGATCTGCGCGACATAGACGTAACCGTAGCTCATCGCGATGGAAGCAAGGTCCTTCTTCTTCACTTCCTTGCCGCCCGCCGCGAACTGCGCGATCGCGCCAACCGGGGTAGCCTTGGAGGACTGCCCGCCCGTGTTGGAATAAACCTCGGTATCAAATACCATGATATTGATATCCTGGCCGCTGGCCAAAACGTGGTCGACGCCGCCGAAGCCGATATCATATGCCCAACCGTCGCCGCCGAATACCCACTGGGACTTCTTCGCCAGGTAATCTTTCTCCGCCAAAATCTCCTTGGAAGCGTCGCACCCGCACGCCTCCAGCGCGGCAACCAGCTTGTCCGTGGCCGTGCCGTTCAGCGCGCCGACCGAGAACGTGTCCAGCCATTCCTGGCCCGCCGCCTTGACGTCCGCGTTCTTGCCGTCCGCCACGAGCGCCTCAACCTTCTCCTTCAGCCTCGCGCGGATTGCCTTCTGCGCTAAGAGCATGCCGTAGCCGAACTCCGCCGCGTCCTCGAAAAGGGAATTGGACCACGCCGGGCCATGTCCCCTGTCGTCCACCGTATACGGCGTGGACGGGGAGGAATTGCCCCAGATGGAGGAGCATCCTGTCGCGTTCGCGATGTACATCCTGTCGCCGAACAATTGCGTGATCAGCTTCGCGTACGGGGTCTCGCCGCATCCGCCGCAAGCGCCGGAGAACTCAAGAAGCGGCTGCTTGAACTGGGAGCCCTTGACCGTCGTCTCCTTGAACTTCTCCACGACGTCCGGCTTCTTCTCCAAGCCCAGGCCATACTCGAAATACTTCTGCTCGCCGACGTTCTCCTCGCAGTTCGCCATCGTGAGCGCCTTCTCGCCCTTCTTGCCCGGGCATACGTTCGCGCAGGAGCCGCATCCCGTACAGTCGAGCGCGGAAATCGTCATGCTGAACTTGTATTGCGGCATGCCGGTCATCGGCAGCGACTGCATGCCTTCCGGCTTGGCCGCGTCCTCCGCTTCCGTCAATGCCACCGGGCGGATGACCGCGTGCGGGCATACATAGGAGCAGATGTTGCACTGGATGCAGTTCTCCGGGTTCCAGATCGGGACGTCAACCGCGATGCCGCGCTTCTCGAACGCCGCCGCGCCGGACGGGGTATGCCCGTCTCCGTAATTCTTCACGACGGAAACCGGGATCTTGTTGCCCTGCTGCGCGTTGACCGGGATCTGGACGCTGTTCACGAAATCAACCACGTCCTGGCGGCTGCCGGACGCCGTCTGCGCGAAGCTCTCATCCTGCGCGTCCTTCCAGCTCTCGGGCACGTCAATCGCCACCACGCCCTTCGCGCCCGCGTCAATCGCGTCGTAATTCATCTGAACAATCTTGTCGCCCTTCTTGCCGTAGGTCGCCTTCGCCGCGGCCTTCATCAGCTCGATCGCGCGCTCTTCCGGGATGATCTCGGCCAGCTTGAAGAAGGCGGACTGGAGCACCGTGTTGATGCGCCCGCCAAGGCCGATCTCCTTCCCGATCTTGATGCCGTCAATCGTGTAGAACTTGATGTTGTTCTGCGCGATGTACCTCTTCACCTGACCGGGCAAATGCGTCTCAAGCTCCTCCGGCGTCCAGGAGCAGTTCAGGAGGAAAGTCCCGCCCGGCACCAGCTCCTGCACCATGTTGTACTTGCGCACGTAAGCCGGGTTGTGGCATGCCACGAAATTCGCCTGGGAAATCAAGTATGTGGAGCGGATCGGCTTCTCGCCAAAACGCAGGTGGGACATCGTGACGCCGCCGGACTTCTTGGAATCATAATCGAAATACGCCTGCGCGTACATGTCCGTGTTGTCGCCGATAATCTTAATGGAGTTCTTGTTCGCGCCGACCGTGCCGTCCGCGCCAAGCCCCCAGAACTTGCAGTTAATCGTGCCCTCCGGCGTCGTGACAGGATCTTCCTTCACCTCGAGGGAGAGGTTGGTCACGTCGTCGTAAATGCCGATCGTGAAATGCTCTTTCTCCGTGTTATTATATACCGCGATGATCTGCCCCGGCGTCGTGTCCTTAGAACCAAGGCCGTAACGGCCGCCCGTCACGCGGACGGATTCCAGTTCCGTGCCCTTGAGGGAAGCAACGACGTCCATGAACAGCGGCTCGCCTATGGAGCCCGGCTCCTTCGTCCTGTCTAACACGGCAATCAGCTTCGCGGTCTTCGGGATCGCCGCCACGAAAGCCTCCTTGCAGAACGGGCGGAACAGGCGCACCTTCACGACGCCGACTTTCTCGCCCCTAGCCATCAGGTAATCGATCGTCTCGTCAATCGTCTCGCACACGGAGCCCATCGCCACGATGACCTTCTCCGCGTCCGGCGCGCCGTAGTAGTTGAACAGATTGTAATTAGTGCCGATCTTGGCGTTGACCTTGTCCATGTATTTCTGCACGATCGCCGGCATCGCGTCATATGAGGAGTTGCAAGACTCCCTGGTCTGGAAGAAGATATCCGGATTCTGCGCGGAGCCGTCCTGGCGCGGATGATTCGGGTTCAAGGAGTTCTTGCGGAACCGGTCGATCGCGTCCATGTCCACCAAATCCTTCAGATCCTCGTAATCCCATGTCTCGATCTTCTGGATCTCATGGGACGTGCGGAAACCGTCAAAGAAATTGATGAAGGGAAGGCGCCCTTCCAATGCCGCGCAATGCGCCACCGGAGTCAGGTCCATGACCTCCTGCACGGAAGACTCGCAGAGCATCGCGGCCCCCGTCTGCCGGCAGGCATAGATGTCGGAATGGTCGCCGAAGATATTCAGCGCATGGGTCGCCACGCAGCGGGCGGACACGTTAAACACGCCCGGAAGCCCCTCGCCCGCGATCTTGTACAGGTTCGGGATCATCAGCAGCAAGCCCTGGGACGCCGTGTAAGTGGTCGTCAGCGCGCCGGCCGCCAGGGAGCCGTGCACCGTGCCGGCCGCGCCTGCCTCGGACTGCATCTCCGTCACCTGGACGGTCCGCCCGAAGATGTTCTTCCGCCCCTGGGTCGCCCACTCATCCGTGGCTTCCGCCATGACAGAAGACGGCGTGATCGGATAGATGGCCGCAACGTCCGTGTACGCGTATGAAGCATGGGCCGCAGCGTGGTTGCCATCCATGGTTTTCATAGATCTCTTCATTACATTTCTCCTCCTATCTTGATTTCCCCATAAGCATGATGCCCCCTATGATTGGCAACACGCCGGTTTTCTTATATACTATAATGATTGTAGGCGAAAAAATCAATAGCTTTTGGCTTATTTCATGTATTTTTCTTGGAAGTCCGCGATGGGGAGAGGGCGGTCAAACAAGTACCCCTGGCCATACTGGTAGCCGCAGCTTAACAGGAACTGCCGCTGCTCTTGCGTCTCGATCCCCTCGAAGATCGCTTCCTCCCCGACGCTGTGGATCATGCGGCACATGCCAGTGATGAACTCGCGGTCGTTCATGATATTTTCCCGGTCTAGGAAGCTCTTGTCCAGCTTGACGATATCGGCCGGTATGTCAAGGAGCATGCCCAGCGAGGAATACCCCGACCCGAAGTCGTCGATCGCCACGCGGAACCCGTCCTCGCGCAGCTGGTACACCTCTTCCTTCACGAGGTCGTATTCCGTCACGAAAAGGCTCTCCGTGATCTCGATCTCAATGCATCCGGGATCCACCTGGTATTCCTCCGTAAGCCTGGAAATCCGGTTGTAGATGCCGTTCTGCTCAAAGTGGCTCCGCGAGAAATTCACGGAAATGACGGGAAGCTCCTTCCCCTCCTTCTTCCACTTCCTCATGTAGCGCAGGACCTCCTCAAAGACGTAGAAATCCAGCTCCACGACATACCCGGACTTCTCCAGCACCGGGATGAACGCGCCGGGCTGGCCCACCCCGCCGTCCGGCATCTGCCAGCGCACGAGGGCCTCCCCGCCGTAGAACGTGAACTCGGAAAGCCGGAACTTAGGCTGCACGTAGACCTTGAACCTGCCGCTGCGCAGGCTGTCCGGGAAATCCGCCAGGATCCGCTTCTCCATCTCGCGCTCCCTGCGCATGCTGTCCTCGTACACGCGGCAGAACGACCCGTGGCCGGACTTGATGCTCTTGCGCGCCAGGTTGGCGTTCTCAATCGCGTTCTCTAAGCTCTCCTGCTTCCCCTCGATGAAGCAGACGCCCACCTTGAGGCGGATGCTGCATGTGACGAAAATCTCCTTCTGCTGCCTGCAGAATTCCACGCAGTTGTCCACGATGCTCTTTAGGATCGTATCCCTGTCCTTATCCTGCACGAACGTGATGAAAAGGTCGGAATACAGCCGGCAGGAGACCGAGCCTTCCCCCCGCTGCGCTAAGCGCGCGAAGCTGCGCAGCAGCTCGTTCCCCGCGGAATGCCCGAAGTTCTCGTTGATGTAGGAGAAATCATTGATGTCCGCGTATATGACCGCGTAAGCCGAGTCCTCGTCAAAATCCTTAAGGCGCTCCTTCACGATGGCCTTGAACGCGTCCTCCAGGTAGAGGCCCGTGAGCATGTCGCATTTCTTCAGGTTCCGGATCGCCCTCTGGTCCTCCTCCCGCTGGGCGCGCAGCGCGACGAACACGGAAAGCATCCTGGTCAGCTCCAGGAAAGTCTCCTTCTCGTAATCCACCCAAATGCGCGGCTTCTCCGTGTCGCAGAAGCAGACATAGCCCTCCCCCAGCTCCGAGTAGGAAAACTTGCACTTGATGAACGCGCGCATATGCCTCGCGTGGAACACGGCCCTGTCCGCCTCGGACACGTTTTCCCCGTCGTAGCAGTCATTGACGAAGGCAAGCCCCCTGTCGTCAAGGCCGGACTCGAAGACGTCCCACTCATCCTGTTTCCCGATCATCCGGTGCGTGGAGTTGATGCCGCCCTCCGCGGACCAGCTGTTGGTCAGGACGAGCTCCTTTTTCTTCTTGTCGCATTCCAGGATGGACACGAACCCCAGGTCATACTGCTTCCCGATGCGCTCCATCAAGAGGCTCAGGGACTCGTCGATGTCGTCCCCGCCGGAGAGGAGCACGAACGCCTCCGAGATGAAGTCCAGATCCTGGGTCTCCTCCACTTCCTCTTTCCGGCCTCTCCTGTCCTGCGTAAGGGCCTCCGGCTCCGGCTGCAGCTCCTGCGGCTCCGCCGCCCGGTACCCGTCCTTCCCCGCCTTCTTGGCCTCGAACATCGCCTGGTCCGCCTTGGCGAAAAGCGACGCGTAGCTCTCCTTCTCCAGCCCGCACATGGCGATCCCCACGCTGCAGCTCGTCACGATTTCCTCGCCGTCCTTGCCATGGTAAGTCTGGCGGACCGCGTCGCAGATGCGCTGCGCCTTGGCCTTCGCCTGGTAGAGGTCCGTATATTTCATCAAGATCATGAACTCGTCCCCGCCAATCCTGCCAATCGCGTCGCTGCCGCGGAACAGGCTGCGGATCTTCTTCGCGATGTTCACGATGATGCCGTCGCCCACAAGATGCCCCAGCTTGTCATTGATGGACTTGAAGTTGTCCACGTCCACGAGGAAGAGGGCATGGCGCCCCGCGGGATTGCTCATGAGGAAGCTCTCCACTTCCGCCTTGATGGCGGCGCGGTTCAAAAGCCCCGTCAGGTCGTCCTGGCGCAGCCTCCTCGCCATCTTATCCTGCAGGACCCACTCCTCCGTGATGTCCTTCGTCCTGCCTATGACCTTCACGATGCGGCCATTGACCCCGCGTATGCTCTTATAGCTGGTCCTGTGCCACGCGTACTCCGTCTTCTCCTCCTCCCTGGCGATGTTCACGCGGTACTCGATCTCCCCCTGCGTCTCCGTCGCGGGCAGGCTGCCCAGCATGCCGACGATCTTCTCGCAGTCATCGGGATGGAGCACCCGCTTCGCGACGTCTAGGGGGACGATGCAGTCCTTCCCGTATTGGTTCCCGAGAAGCACGTTCGAGCGGGCGGAGACAAGGACCGTCTTGCTGATCACGTCGTACTCGAACGGGTACTCCTTGTTGATCTCCTCCATCATCTTGTAGCGTTCCGTCTGGAAATGCAGCTCCTGCTCCACCAGCTTGCGCTCGTGGATATCCCCGCTCGAAAGCAGGAAGCAGGGGTCGTCCCCCTCGTAGCAGAAGAAGCGGATCCGCATCTCCACCCAGCGCACCTCGCCAGATTTTCTGCGGATGCGCACCTCGCATTGCCTCACGTCGTCCCCGCCCAGTGCCGCTTCCATTTCCGACCTGAGCTTGTCCAGGTCCTCCTTGTAGAAAATATGGTGATCCAGGGCGTTGCGCATGTCGCTCGGAATTTCCTTCATCTCGCGCACCGAATACCCGATGGTGTGGAAAAATTCCTTGTTCCCCTCTACCAGCCGCCAGCGCCCCAGTCCCTTCACCAGCGCGCAGCCAATCGGCAGCTTCTGCATGATCTTGTTCAGCTTATAGGTCGTTCCCTCAAATTCCTGCATGCCGTGCCCCCCCCCTTTCCTGAAAGGCGTGGCGCGCCTTGCCGCCTCCCTTTCCTGGTGTCTATGGTGATATTCGCAGCTTTCCCGATCTTTATCCAAAAAATTCGCCGGCCAAATGGCCCTTGCGCGTCCCGTTCCCGAAACAACAAACAAAACCATTGTAACAAATCCGCGCCTTGTTTTCAATGGAGTACTTGCAAAATAATGGAATATCGGTATAATGTGATTTGTGTTTTCCCCAAAAGCCCATCCGCATGCCCATCGCGGCCGGGCTTTCAGCGTGACTGGAAGGAAACAGAAAGGAAACAGAAGGTAAAGAGAAGAAAGAGAAGAAAAAGCCAAAAGGAATTTAAGAAGGGATTAAGAGAGCATTCAGAGAAAACCCCCATGCCCCGCAAGCGGGGCGCCACCATGGATGAAAGCCCACGGATTGCTCCGCCGCGGCGCGGCTCCCGCAATCCTGCCCGTATTCGCAATCCGGGCTATCGCCCTTGTACGGGTTAGCGTCGCTAATGTCCATGCGGACCTGCCTGCAGACAGTCCATCCGCATGCCCATTGCGACTGGGCTTTCAGAGAAAATTCAGAAAGGCATGCTGCTATGATTAGTGCGAATAACGTGACATTGCGAATCGGGAAGAAGGCCTTGTTCGAGGATGTGAACATCAAGTTCACGGAGGGGAACTGCTACGGCGTGATCGGCGCGAACGGCGCCGGGAAATCCACGTTCCTCAAGATCCTGAGCGGGCAGCTAGAGCCCACGAAGGGCGACGTGTCCATCACGCCGGGCGAGCGCCTCTCCTTCCTCCAGCAGGACCACTTCAAATACGACGATTTTTCCGTGATGGATACCGTCATCATGGGTAACCCGCGCCTGTACGAGGTCATGAAGGAGAAGGACGCCATTTACATGAAAGAGGATTTCACGGACGAGGACGGGATAAGAGCCAGCGAGCTGGAGGCTGAGTTTGCCGAGATGGACGGGTGGAACGCGGAGTCCGACGCCGCGCAGCTGCTAAACGGGCTAGGCGTGGATCCGGATGCCCATTCCTCCCTCATGGGGGACCTGCCGGGCTCCCTGAAGGTCAAGGCGCTCCTGGCGCAGGCCCTCTTCGGCAACCCGGACATCCTGCTCCTAGACGAGCCGACGAACCACCTGGACCTGGACGCGATTGCGTGGCTGGAGGAATTCTTGATCAATTTTGAGAACACGGTCATCGTCGTCTCCCATGACC
>CAZOLD010000060.1:0-8676 GCA_964580595.1 uncultured Eubacterium sp. | reverse complement strand
GGCGTCCTGCAAGAGAGCGAAGCGGAGATGATTCACAATATCTTTGCCATTGACGAGAAAGAGGCCAAGGACATCATGACCCACCGCAAGCATGTGAAGGCGATTGACTGCCGGATGCAATTAAGGGACGCCGTGGAGTTTGTCCTTCAGGGGAACAATTCCCGGTTTCCCGCGTACAAGGAGGATATCGACAACATTATCGGCATCATACATATGAAAGACGTCATGATTGAAAGCAGGAACGGGACGCACGATGACTGGGCGGTAGAGGATATCCCGGGCTTGGTGCGCGAGGCGGTATTCATCCCGGAAACGCGCAACATCAACGACCTGTTCAAGATGATGCAGGCGCAGAAGAACCATATCGCGATCGTGGTGGACGAATATGGGCAGACGGCCGGGATCGTGGCAATGGAAGACATCCTGGAGGAGATCGTGGGGAATATCTTTGATGAGTATGACAAGGAAGAGACCATGATTTTCCAAACCGAGGACGAAAGCTATTACATGAGCGGCCTTGCGCCTTTCGACGAGGTTTGCGAGGCGCTGCGGATCACGCCGGAGAATGCGGAATATGAGACGCTCAACGGCTATTTGATCTCCTTGCTCGGGAAGATACCGGGTGAGCAGGAGCAGTTTGGCCTAGACGCGGAGGGCTGGCATTTCCAGGTGACGTCCGTGAGGGACAAGATGATCCACACGGTATGGGTGACTAAGGCGGAACCGGAGGAGACGGAGGCCGGGCAGGAGGGAAAAGCTGCCCAGGGCGGCGAGCAGGAAGCCGGGGTCAAGGAAAAAGATGGCATGTAACAGAAAATGACAGCTGACGGAAGAGAGGAAATAATATGTCGGGACATTCAAAATTTGCGAATATCAAGCACAAGAAAGAGAAGAATGACGCGGCCCGGGGGAAGATTTTCACGATCATCGGCCGGGAAATTGCCGTCGCGGTCAAGGATGGCGGCCCGGATCCTGCCAACAACAGCAAGCTGCGCGACGTCATCGCCAAGGCAAAGGCGAATAACATGCCCAATGACACGATTGACCGGGGGATTAAGAAGGCGGCAGGGGATGCGAATTCCGTAAATTACGAGACCGTGACCTATGAGGGATACGGCCCTAACGGGACGGCGATCATCGTGAACGCGCTTACGGATAACAAGAATCGGACAGCCGCGAACGTGCGGAGCGCCTTCACGAAGGGAAACGGGAATATCGGCACGCAGGGCTGCGTGTCATATATGTTTGACAAGAAAGGCCAGGTCATCATCGACAAGGAGGAATGCGGGATGGAAGCGGACGACTTGATGATGATGGCCCTTGACGCGGGAGCGGAGGATTTCGCGGAGGAGGACGACAGCTTCGAAATCATCACGGATCCGGATTCGTTCAGTGAGGTGCGGCAGAAGCTGGAGGATGAGGGGATCGAGATGGCTTCCGCGGAAATCACGATGATTCCCCAGACATGGGTTGAGGTTGAGGACGAGACGGCCGGCAAGAACCTGCAAAGGACGCTGGATTTGCTGGAGGAGGACGACGACGTGCAGGCTGTCTACCACAATTGCTCGAATCTCGAATAAGGATATGCGCGGAAGGTATGATGTCATTGTCGTTGGCGCCGGGGCCGCCGGGCTCTTCGCCGCGATTAGGGCGGCAAGCCGGGGATCCCGTGTCTTGATCCTGGAGCATATGGGACAGGCGGGGAAGAAGATCCTTTCTACCGGAAATGGAAAATGTAATTTCACGAATCAAAAGCAGGGCATTGCATACTACCGTGGCAAGAACCCTGCCTTTGTATTGCCCGTTTTCGCGCAATTCGGGCTTGAGGACACCTTGCTTTTCTTTGAGCGGATCGGCGTCCAGCCGAAGGAAAAGCGGGGCGGTTACTATCCCGCCAGCGGCCAGGCCTCGTCTGTGGTCGAGACTCTCATGATGGAATGCCGCAGGGTCGGCGTCTCGATTGCCTATGGGATTGGGATAAGGGAGATCAAAAAAGAGGGGGGCGCCTTCCGCTTCCTGACGAAGCAAGGGGTTTTTGAGAGCGCGGCGTGCATTTTAGCGACGGGTGGGAAAGCCGCAAAGAAAACCGGGAGTGACGGAAGCGGATATCTATATATTGAGAGATTTGGCCACGCATTGACAGATATTGTGCCCGCGTTAGTCCAATTGCAGGGAAAACAGTCATTTTTAAAAGATATTGCAGGAATTCGTGCAGAATCTCGGGTCACGCTTTTCGTGGATAGGGAGAAAGTCGCGGAAGATTTTGGCGAGCTGCAGCTGACGGAATTCGGGATCTCCGGCATCCCCGTTTTCCAGGTGAGCCGGTACGCCTCTTATGCCCTGGAGGAAGGGAAAGCGGTCCGGGCAGATTTGGATTTCCTGCCGGAATGGGCGGCATCCCGGGCAAGGGAGCAAATAAGGCGGCGCTTTTGGGACCATGGGGAAGGGAAGAGCGCGATCGAGGCGCTAGTCGGGCTGTTCCCGGGCAAGCTATGCCAGCTTTTGCTCGCGCAATGCCGCGTCCCGCCGGAGAAGCCGGCCAGGGATTGCACCGCCGCGGAGTGCGACCGCCTCGCGAAAACGGCGCGGCGGCTTCCCATAGACATCATTGGCACGAAGGGCTTTGACGCCGCCCAGGTGACGGCGGGCGGGGTGGACACGGACGAGATCTGTCCGGAAACCATGGAATCACGGCTGGTGCCAGGCCTCTATTTCGCGGGGGAGGTCGTGGATATCGACGGGATGTGCGGGGGGTACAACCTGCAATGGGCATGGTCAAGCGGCTGGGTAGCGGGAAATTCCGCCGCCAGGCGGGCGGCGGGCGCGCGTATTTTCGTGGGCGGGGAGAAGAATGATTCGGATTGAGCAGCTAAAGCTACCTGTCTTGCACACGGAGGAGGATTTTTTGCGCAAGGCGGCGGGGATGCTGAAATTAAGGGATGAGGACATCCTCTCATACAAGATTCAGAGGAAATCCCTGGATGCCAGGAAAAAAAGCAACATCCTATCGGTGTATACGGTGGACGTGCAGGTTCCCCGGGAAAAAGCCGTGCTAAGGCGCGTGAGGGATGGCCGCGTCTCTCTAGCAAAAGATGTCCCCTACCAATTCCCGGAGGAAGGGAGGGAAGCGCTCCCTCATCCCCCCGTGGTCATCGGGAGCGGCCCTGCTGGGCTGTTTTGCGCGTATCTGCTGGCGGAACATGGATATTGCCCCATCATACTAGAACGCGGGAGACCCGTGGAAGAGCGGACGGAGGATGTGGAGCGTTTTTGGCGGGATGGGCGGCTAGACCCTAAATCCAACGTCCAGTTTGGCGAAGGCGGGGCTGGGACGTTTTCCGACGGGAAGCTGAATACCCTCGTGAAGGATCAAAACGGGAGGAACCGCAAGGTTCTTGAGATTTTTATCCGCCACGGCGCGCCGGAGGAGGTTGCTTACCTGGCCAGGCCTCATGTCGGGACGGACGCGCTTAAGGGCATCCTCGTGTCCATGCGCAGGCAGATTGAGGCCTGGGGCGGAACTTATCGCTTTAAGACCCGCGCGGCCGGACTGCAGTTCTCAAATGGGAGGCTGTCAGCCATAGAATGCGTGAGCGAAAAGACGGGGGAACGCGTCTTGCTAGAAGCGGAAGCGGCGGCGCTGGCAATCGGCCACAGCGCGAGGGACACGTTCCGGATGCTCTTAGGAGCCGGATTTCCCATGGAGGCGAAAGCGTTTGCCGTGGGGCTTCGCGTGGAGCATCCGCAGGAATTTATCAACATTGCCCAATACGGGGAGGAGCTCGCGCCGGCGCTTCCGGCCGCGTCCTATAAGCTGACGGCAAGCCTTGAAAGCGGCAGGGGGGCTTATTCTTTTTGCATGTGCCCGGGCGGCTATGTCGTCAACGCGTCTTCCGAGGAAGGGCAAATTGCCGTCAATGGCATGAGCTACAGCGGAAGGGATGGGGAAAATGCCAACAGCGCCATAATCGTGACGGTAAGTCCGCAGGATTTTGGCTCGCGGTCCGCGCTGGCCGGCATGGAATTCCAGGAAAGGCTGGAAGAGAAAGCGTTCCGGCTGGGAAATGGGGAAATCCCCCAGCAGCTTTTCGGGGACTTTGAGCGCGGCGAGGCCTCCGTCCGTTATGGGGAATTCCCTTCCGCCACGAAAGGCCGTCACGCATTCGGGCCGCTGCATGAACTATTCCCCATGGACATCAAGGCCGCTTTTTGCGAAGGGATGCATCAATTCGCCGGGAAAATCCCCGGATTTGACCGGAGGGACGCCATTCTCTCCGGAGTGGAGAGCAGGACTTCCTCCCCCGTTAGGATTTGGCGCGACGAAGGGCTAGAGAGCAGCAAAAGGGGCGTCTATCCCTGCGGGGAAGGGGCCGGATATGCCGGAGGCATCCTTTCCGCCGCCATGGATGGGATGAAGGTGGCTGAAGCGCTGGCAAGAAGGTACCGCAGGCCGGGCTAGGGCGCGGCCGGGAAAGGGGAGGCGCGGGCCAGGCCCGTGACTTGCCGCGCCGGCTGAGGGCCAGGAAAAGGAGGCGTCGCCGATGTCAGAATATACGCCGATGATGCAGCAATACATTGAGACGAAAAAAGCCTATAAGGATTGCATCCTATTTTACCGCCTGGGAGATTTCTATGAGATGTTCTTTGAGGACGCGCTGACGGCCTCTAAGGAGCTGGAGATCACGCTGACCGGGAAGAACTGCGGCAAAGAGGAACGGGCGCCCATGTGCGGGGTGCCGTACCACGCGGTGGAAGGCTACTTGAACAAGCTCGTCTCAAACGGCCATAAGGTCGCGATTTGCGAGCAGATGGAAGACCCGAAAATGGCGAAAGGCCTGGTGAAGCGGGAGGTCGTGCGCATCGTCACGCCCGGGACGAACTTAGATACGAACGCGCTAGACGAGACGAAGAACAATTATATCATCTGCGTCGCGGCATTCGGGGAGGAATACGGGATCTCCACCGCGGACGTGACGACCGGCGATTACTATATGACGCAAGTGGAAGGGAACCGGAAGCTCTTAGACGAGATTTACAAGATCTCCCCCTCCGAAATGGTGTGCAACGAGGAGCTGCTTTCGTCCGGATTGGACCTCGAGGAGCTAAAAAGCAAGCTTGGCATGGTAATTTACCCGCTAGGCTCCCGCTACTTCGGGAAGGAAGCGGCAAAAAGAGCGCTCCTTGAGCATTTCCACGTGTCCAGCCTGCAGAGCCTGGGGATCGGGGAGTACGAGCACGGCGCCATCGCGTCGGGGGCATTGCTGCAATATCTCTACGAGACACAGAAAAACAGCCTTTCGCACCTGACCGGCCTGCAGGCATATGTGACGGGGAAATACATGCTGTTAGACAGCTCGACCAGCCGGAACTTAGAGCTCGTGGAGACGATGAGGGAAAAACAGAAGCGGGGGTCCTTGCTGTGGGTGCTTGACAAGACGAAGACGGCAATGGGGGCGCGCATGCTGCGCAGCTACGTGGAGCAGCCGCTGATTGACCCGGAACAGATCGGACGGCGCCTGGATGCCGTGGCCGAGCTTAA
The DNA here is from genome assembly GCA_964580595.1 of uncultured Eubacterium sp. Lineage (GTDB taxonomy): Bacteria > Bacillota > Clostridia > Lachnospirales > Lachnospiraceae > Petralouisia. Next base: position 3,137 of record CAZOLD010000060.1, on the reverse strand, counting down.
GGAAAACGCCATCTTTAGGGAGGAAATCCGGGAATATTTGAATTCCATTTATGACATGGAGCGGCTGATCGGGCGGATCACTTACCAAACCGCCAACCCCCGCGACATGATCGCGTTCCACTCCTCCCTTAAGATGCTCCCGCACATCAAAAGCCTGCTGACGGAGTTTGACGCCCCGCTGCTTCAAGAAATCAGCGGGGATATCGACTGCCTGGAAGACATCTGCGACTTGATCGGGAGGTCCATCTTAGACGACCCTCCCATTTCCATACGGGATGGCGGGATCCTGAAGGATGGGTATGACGCGGAAATCGACCGGCTGCGCCAGGCGAAGACCGAGGGGAAGACCTGGATGATGGAGCTGGAGGCAAAAGAGCGGGAAAAAACCGGGATTAAGAATTTGCGCGTCCGCTATAACAAAGTGTTCGGCTATTACATCGAGGTGACGAACGCCAACAAAAGCATGGTTCCCGACGATTACGTGAGGAAGCAGACGCTTTCCGGGGCGGAGCGCTACATCACGGCGGAATTGAAGGAGATGGAGGATGTCATCCTAGGTGCGGAGGACAGGCTGGTGACCTTAGAATACGACGCGTTCTGCGAAATCCGGGATTCCATCGCCGCACAGACCGCGAGGATACAGAAGACCGCGAAGGCCGTGGCGAAGGCGGATGTCCTATGCTCCTTCGCGTTCGTGGCGGAGCAGAACCATTACTGCAGGCCCACGGTCGATAAGAGCGGCGTCATTGACATCCGCATGGGCAGGCATCCCGTCGTGGAAAAAATGATCCCGAATGAGATGTTCGTCGCGAATGACACCTACCTAGATGACGGCAAGCGCCGCGTCTCTATCATCACGGGCCCGAACATGGCGGGAAAGTCCACCTATATGCGCCAGGCCGCATTAATCGTCCTGATGGCGCAAATGGGATGCTTCGTTCCGGCAAAAAGCGCGAGAATTGGCATCGTTGACCGGATTTTCACGAGGGTGGGGGCTTCCGACGACCTTGCGAGCGGCCAAAGCACGTTCATGGTGGAGATGACGGAAGTCGCGAATATCTTGCGCAACGCGACGAAAGACAGCCTACTGGTGCTAGATGAGATCGGGCGCGGGACTAGCACCTTTGACGGCCTTAGCATCGCGTGGGCGGTCGTGGAGCATATCAGCGACCCGAAGCTTTTAGGCGCGAAAACCTTGTTCGCGACGCATTACCACGAGCTGACGGAACTAGAGGGGAAGTTAGGAAACGTGTGCAACTATTGCGTTTCCGTGAAGGAAAAAGGCGAGGATATCGTTTTCTTGCGGAAAATCGTGCCCGGGGGAGCGGACAAGAGCTATGGCATCCAGGTGGCGAAGCTGGCCGGCGTTCCCGAAAGCGTGATTGAGAGGGCAAAAGCCATTTTGAGGAAATTGGCTTCCAAGCAGGCGATGGAAACGGAAAGCGGCGCGGGGAAGAATGTCCCGGAGGAGTCGGCGCCGGCGCAGATGTCCCTCTTTGACATGGACCCAAAGCAGCAGGACGACGGGATCTTAACGGAAATCATGGATTTGGACTTAGGAAACCTTACGCCAATAGAAGCCTTGAACCGGCTGTACCAATATCAGGAACGTCTTAAGGGCCGGAAATAAATGGGAAGGGAATGGGGAGGCGGCCTTGCGGCGCGGGCAGCCTTAAGGAAGGGGAGGGCGGCATGCCAAGGATTGCTTTGCTGGATCAGCAGACCATCGATAAGATAGCGGCGGGGGAGGTAATCGAGCGCCCATCCTCTGTCATGAAAGAATTGGTGGAAAACGCCATCGACGCGGGCGCGGACGCGATTACGGCGGAAATCAAGGATGGCGGCATTTCCTTCCTGCGCGTCACGGACAATGGGTGCGGCATAGAGGGCAGCCAGGTCCCGCTTGCCTTCCTCCGGCATTCCACCAGCAAGATTAGCAGCGAGAGGGACTTGCTCACCGTCTCTTCCCTGGGGTTCCGGGGAGAGGCCTTGTCCAGCATCGCCGCGGTCTCGCAGGTGGAGCTGATCACGAAGACGGCGCCTGCCGTAAGCGGGATCCGGTATGTCATCGAGGGCGGCGAGGAAAAGCTTTCGGAGGAAGTCGGCGTGCCGGAGGGGACGACCTTCCTGGTGCGCAACCTGTTCTATAACACGCCGGCCAGGAAAAAATTCTTAAAGACAGCCCATACGGAGGCGGCCTACGTCAGCGACTTAGTCGAGCGGCTGGCCCTTTCGCATCCCGAGGTCTCCATCCAGCTCATCGTGGACAACCAGCAGAAGCTGTGCACTTCCGGCAATTCGGACGTCAAGGATGTCATTTTCCGTATTTTCGGGAAGGACATCGCGGAAAATTTAATCAAGGTGCGCGGGGAGGGAGAAGGGATATTGGCGGAAGGGTACATCGGCAAGCCATTGATTTCCAGGGGCAACCGGAATTTTGAGAATTATTTCGTCAACGGGAGGTACGTCAAGAGCCCCTTAATCGCGAAAAGCATCGAGGATGCCTACCAGTCCTTCACCATGCAGCATAAATTCCCATTCACGGCGCTTTTCCTGTCCGTGGACGGGGAATTGCTGGACGTGAACGTGCATCCGTCCAAAATGGAAATCCGCTTTGGGGACAGCGAGGCCATTTACCGGTTCCTGGTAAGGCTTTTGCGGGACGCCATCAATGAGAGCAACCTGGAATACGAGATCACCTTGGCGGGAGATCCTGGGGAAAAGGGCGCGAGATCCAGGAAAGGGGAAAGGAGCCGCCCGGAGCCATTTGAGAAAAAGAGGATGGAAGCAATCCGGGAATCCATCCGCCCGGACAGCCCGTACGATCCCATGTATGGCGGCAGCCAAAGGGAAGCGCAAGGACCCGCCAGGGCAGTGGCGATATCCGCGGATCCCATCCTCCGGGATTCGTCAGGCGGGGGAGAGGCCTTCAGGGAGGAATCCAACTACCATGCGGATGCCTGCTTTTCCGGGGACGCGGGCGAGCCGGGACAGCGCAGGCTGCTGGATCCGGATTCCGTCAAGGCGCATAAGATTATCGGGCAGGCGTTCGGCACATATTGGCTCGTGGAATTCGATGGGAAGCTCTACATTATCGACCAGCATGCCGCGCATGAGAAAGTGCTCTATGAGCGGAT
>CAZOLD010000059.1:0-8813 GCA_964580595.1 uncultured Eubacterium sp. | reverse complement strand
CCGCCTGCCCCTTTTCATCCGCCTTAGCGGGAATACCCGCCGATGCGCTCCTCTACCTGTGCCATCATTTGCTCATATTTCGCGAGCTTCTCCCGCTCCTTTTCGACCTTTTCCGCCGGCGCCTTCGCCAGGAAATTCGCGTTCGAGAGCATCCCCCTCGAGCGCGCGAGCTCCTTGCCCAGTCTCTCCTTCTCCTTTTGCAGGCGTTCCATCTCCTTTTCCAGATCCACGAGATCCTCAAGCGGCATGTAGACGGACGCGCCGGGGATCACCGCGGATACCGCGTCCTCCCCCAAGCCCGACTTATCCCCCTGCGTGATGACCTCGCTTGCGCCGGCCAGCGCGGCGTAGGCGGGAGCCATCCGCGCGAATAAGTCCCGCAGCTCCCCGTCCTTTGACACGATGAACACCTTCGCCTTCCTGCCCGGAGGCACGTCCATTCCCGCGCGGATGTTGCGAACGCCCCTCACCAAATCCTTCACATGGCCTACCGCTTCCTCCGCGTCCGGGAAATCCCATTCCGCGCGGCGCTCCGGCCATTTGGAAAGCATGATCGTCTCCTCCTCGTCCTGCAATGTGCAGAAAATCTCCTCCGTGATGAACGGCATGAACGGATGCAGGAGCTTCAATGCCTGGATCAGGACCGTCCGGAGCGTCCACATCGCCACCTTGGCCGATTCCGGATCCTCTTCCTTCCGGAACGTCCTCGTCTTGGCCATCTCGATATACCAGTCGCAGAACTCATCCCAGATGAAGTCGTACACCTTCTGCACGGCGATGCCCAGCTCGAACTTGTCCATGTTTTCCGTGACATCCGCCGCCAGGGCGTTGGCCTTAGACAAAATCCAGCGGTCCTCAATCGCCAGGTCCCGAAGGTCGGGCTGCGCGATCTCCTCCTCCCCTAAGTTCATCATGATGAAGCGAGACGCGTTCCAGACCTTGTTCGCGAAATTCCTGGAGGACTCCACGCGCTCCCAGTAAAAGCGCATGTCATTCCCGGGCGCGTTGCCCGTGATCAAGGTCAGGCGCAGGGCGTCGGCGCCGTACTTGGAGATGACCTCCAAGGGATCTATGCCGTTCCCTAAGGACTTGCTCATCTTGCGCCCCTGGGAATCCCGGACGAGGCCATGGAACAGTACCGTGGAGAACGGGCGCTCGCCCATTTGCTCATATCCCGAGAAAATCATGCGGATGACCCAGAAAAATATGATGTCGTATCCGGTCACCAGCACGTCGTTCGGGTAGAAGTAATCCAAATCCTCCGTCTTCTCCGGCCATCCCAAGGTAGAGAAAGGCCAAAGCGCGGAAGAGAACCAGGTGTCCAAGGTATCCTCATCCTGCGCCATGCGGGCGCACCCGCACTTCGGGCACTTGTCGGGCGCCTCCCTCGCCACGACAAGCTCCCCGCATTCCTCGCAATAATAGGCCGGGATCCGGTGGCCCCACCATAGCTGCCTGGAAATGCACCAGTCGCGGATGTTGTCCGTCCAGTTAAAGTAAATCTTCTCCATGCGCCGCGGCAGGAGCTTGATGTCGCCGTTCCTCACCGCCTCCACCGCGGGCTTGATCAGCTCGTCCATCTTGACGAACCATTGCTGCTTCACCATCGGCTCCACTGTCGTCTTGCACCGGTCGTGCGTCCCCACATTATGGGAATGCGGCACTACCTTGACTAAGAACCCCTGCTCCTCTAAATCCCTCACGATCCGCTTCCTGGCCTCATAGCGGTCCAAGCCCTCATATTTGCCGCCGTTCGCGTTGATCGTGGCGTCGTCGTTGAGGATGTTGATCTCCGCCAGGCCATGGCGCTTGCCCACCTCGAAGTCGTTCGGGTCATGCGCCGGGGTGATCTTCACGCATCCCGTCCCGAAATCCTTGTCCACGTAATGGTCCGCCACGACCGGGATCTCCCGCCCCACGAGCGGCAGGACCAGGGTCTTGCCGATGATGTCCCGGTACCTCTCATCCTCGGGGTTGACGGCGACCGCGGTATCCCCCAACATCGTCTCGGGCCTCGTGGTCGCGATTTCCACGAAACGCCCTTCCTCCCCCTTCACGGGATAGTTGATATGCCAGAAGAACCCGTCCTGCTCCTCGTGCTCCACCTCGGCGTCGGAAATGGAAGTCTGGCATGCCGGGCACCAGTTTACGATGCGCGACCCCCTGTAAATCATGCCTTTCTCGTATAACCTAACAAACACTTCCCGCACGGCGTCCGAGCATCCCTCGTCCATCGTGAAGCGCTCCCTGTCCCAATCCGCGGAGGATCCCAGCTTCTTGAGCTGGTTGATGATGCGCCCACCGTATTCCTCGCGCCATTCCCAGGCCTTCTCCAGGAAGCCTTCCCTGCCCAGCTCCTCCTTCTCGATGCCCTGCTCCTTTAAGGACTCGGCCACCCGCACTTCCGTGGCGATCGAGGCATGGTCCGTCCCGGGCTGCCAAAGGGCGTTATACCCCTGCATCCGCTTGTACCGGATCAGGATGTCCTGCATCGTGTTGTCCAGCGCGTGCCCCATATGCAGCTGCCCCGTGATGTTCGGCGGCGGCATCACGATCGTGAACGGCTTCCTGCTCCTGTCCACCTCCGCATGGAAATATTTCTTCTCTTCCCATTTTTGGTACAGGCGGCCCTCGATCTCGCTTGGATCATATGTCTTGCCCAGTTCCTTCCTCATCGGTCCTCTCCTTTATCTATCCCGTGTCTATCCCTATCTATCCCGGGCGCCCGGCCCCGCCGGGCAAAGCCCCTTCCATCCTCCGGCCACGCCGGCTTAAATCTCCTCCATCCTCCGGCCATGCCGGCTTAAATCTCTTCCATCCTCCGGCCACACCGGCTTAAATCTCTTCCTCCACCATGCTCTTGTTGCTGTAGAGCAGGTCGTAAACGCAAGGCACGACCACCAGCGTCATCAGCGTCCCGTAAATCATCCCGCCAATCGTGACGATGGCCATCGGCCGGCCCATGTCCGAGCCCATGTCATGCCCGAACGCCATGGTCGACATGGAAAGGATCGTCGTCATCGCCGTCATCAAGATCGGGCGCAGCCGCGTCTTCCCGGCCGTCACGATGGCCTCCCGTTTCTCCACACCGTCCCGTCTTAGCTGGTTGATATATTCCACCATGACGATGCCGTTATTCACGATGATCCCCATCAGCATGACGAACCCTATCATCGCGATCACGCTGATCTCGCTTCCCGTAAGGTAAAGCGCCGCGAAGCCGCCCGTCAAGGCCAGCGGCATCGTGAACAGGATGATGAACGGCGCCTTGATGGACTGAAACTGCGCCACCATGATAAGGTACACGAAGGCGACGGCAAGCACCAGCATCAGCATGACCTGCTCCATGGCGTCGTTGATGGCCTCATCCTCCCCCTTCATCTCTATGGAATACCCTTCCGGCAGGTCATAGGAATCCAGCGCCTTGGTTACCGCGTCGCCGACCAGCCCGACATTGTGGTCCGTGTCAATCGCCGCCGTAACCGTCATGTAGCGCTCCTGGCCGTCGCGGGAAATCGCGCTGAGCGACTCGCCCTCCTCGAACTTCGCGATCTTGGATAGGGCGACCTTAGACGTCTTCCCGCTCTCCTTGTCCGTGTAATCCAGCTTCATGGACTTGATGCTCTTGAGGGTCGCCTCTTTCTGACCCACGCTCTTCAGGTAGACGTCATAATCCTTGATGTCCGTGGAAATCGTCGCGTCGGACGTCTCGTCCTCCATCTTCTCCTGCACCATCTGGAAGACCTGTGCGACAGTCAGCCCGTACTTTGCCGCCTTTTCCTTATTCACCGTAATCTTGAATTCATTCTCGGCGTCCTCCATGCCATTAGAGACGTCCGTCGTGCCCTCGACGCCCTTCACGATTTCCGCCACGTCGCCGGAAATCCGCTCCAGCTTGTCCAAGTCACGCCCCTTGATCTGCACGGACAATCCCTCGCCCATCAGCTCGCCAAGGTCCATGACCGAGCTGTTCACCTTAATCTCGCCGTCCATGCCCTTCGTCAACCCGCGGATCTTGTCGGCAATCTCGTCGTTGGTCAGAGCCTTGTCCTCTTTTAAGATCAGGTACATGGCAATGTCATTCCCTGCGTCTCCCGTGGAAAGGGCTCCGCCCCCGCTAGACATCGCGCCTATGCTCTCGATATCGTCAATGCCCTGGATTTTCTCCGTCACCTCATCCGCCAGCCGGTACGCGTCCTCCGCCTTGGCGCCTTCCGGCGGCGTGATCTCCACGGACATTTGCGTGCTCTCCATGTCCGGGAGGAAAGCCGTGCCCCTTGACGCCGCCGCCTTCATGCTGACGACCAGCAGGACAGCCGTGAAAAGCAGCACCAGGAGACGCGCGTGGAGCAGCTTGTCCAAGACTCTCCCATACCACTCCTGGAACCGGTCGAACCAAGGATGGCGGATCTCCTTCGTCTTGTTCAGCATCCTAGACGCCATCATCGGCACGAACGTCAGCGCGATGAGCAAGCTGGCAAGCAGCGCGTAGGCAATCGTCAGCCCCATGTCCACGAACAGCTGCCGCGTGATCCCCTCCGTGAACACGATTGGCGCGAACACGCATACCGTCGTCAGCGTCGACGCGGTAATCGCGCCGCTTACCTGCTTCGCGCCCTCCACCGCGGCCTTGCGCGCGGAAAGCCCCTCGTTCCTCATGCGGTAGACGTTCTCTATCACGACGATCGAGTTGTCCACGAGCATCCCGATGCCCAGCGCCAGGCCGGATAAGGAAATCATGTTGAGCGTGACGCCGCTAAAGTACATCAGCACGATCGCGAAAATGACGGAAACCGGGATGGAGACGGCGATGACCAAGGTCGGCTTGATGTCCTTAAGGAACAGGATCAGGATCAGGACCGCGAGAATCGCGCCCACGACCATGTTGCTCGTCACGGAGTCCACGATCATGTCGATGTAGACGCCCTGGTCCATCAGCACGGACACCTGCAGGTCCTCATTGCCCTTCTTCAGGCTCTCGAATTTGTCGTAGATCCTGTTGGTCACGTCGCCCGTGGAGTACCCCGTCTGCTTCTCTAAGGTGAGCATGATGCCGGGCTTGCCGTTCAGCTTGGCGTAAAACTCATCGGAATTGTCCACCACGGCGATATCCGCCACGTCGGACATGTGCACCGGCTCCACGCCGTCCATCCCCAGGTCCATCAGCACCATGTCGCGGAGCGCGTCCACGCTGTCAACCGCGTCGCCCACGCGCACCAGGTACTTCTCGCCCTCATCCGTGATATACCCCGCCGGCATGGAGAAATTCTGCGCCGTAAGGATGCCCGTCAGGTTCTCCATCGTCAGGATGTTGTTCATGTCGGCCTCGTCATAGGCCTCTTTCTTCGATTCCTTGAGAGCCTCCTCCGACTCCTTGAGCTTCTCCTCGCCGCTCGCGAGCTGCGCGGACGTGCTCCCCATCTCCACCGACGCGGAAATCTGGCTCTGGTTTAACGTCGCCAGGGCGCTGTTAAGGGTCGCCTTCCCCTCGGCCACGCTAGAAAGCGCGCTCTCAATCGCGGCAATCCCCCCGTTGATCTGCACCAGGCCCTGCTGCGCCTGCGTGATGGCGTCGGACAGCCATGCCATCAAGGCCTCGTCCGACGTGTCCACCTCTTCCAGGAACACGCTCCCGTCCGTCGTGACAAGCCCCGTCTTGATCCGGGAAAGCTCGTCGTCCACCTGGGCAAGCCTGTCCTCTAGCTGCGACGTGTCCTGGTTCGCGGCCTCCTGCTGTGCGATCTCCCCCAGCAGGTCCGATCTTTCGCCGATAAGATCCGACGCCCGCGTCTGCGCCTCCTGGAAGGCGGCAATCGCCCTCTCCGCCAGCTCCTTGGAGCTTTTCAGATCCGCCAGCTGGTTGTTCAAGTCCGACTCCGTCTGGAAGAGCTCGATCTTCTTGTCGTAGAGCTCATTCTGCGCGTCGCTGAAGCGGCCGGCCATCTCCTCCTGCCCGCTGTCCAGCTTTTCCTTGCCGTCGCTCAGCTCGTCCTCGGCGGAGTCCATCTCGCTCTGGGCGTCGGAAAATTTCTTGTCCAGGGAATCCTTCACCTTCTTATTGACGGCGTCAATCTTCTCCTGGCTCAGCGTCACCTGCACCGACTCCTCGATCAGCCCCGTGCCGGACACCGTCGCCACGCCCTCGACGCTCTCCAGCTCCGGGATCAGCTCGCGCTCCGCGTAATCGCTCACTTCAAGGCTGTCCATCCCCTCCGCCTCGACGGCCGCGATCATGATCGGCATCATGTCCGGGTTCAGCTTCATGATGATGGGATTGCCAACGCCGTCCGGCCAATAACCCTTGATCTGGTCCAGGCTCTCGCGCATCTCCACCGTCGCGGAATCCATGTTGGCGTCCTGCTCGAACTCCAGGACGACCATGGACATGCTGTTCGAGGACGTGGAGCTGATATTCTTGATATTCGACGTGCCGGCCATCGCGCCCTCGATCGGCTGCGTGACTACCTTCTCCACCTGCTCCGGGCTCGCCCCCGCGTAAGTCGTGGCCACGACCGCGTAGGACAGGTTCATGCTCGGCAGCAGGTCCGTGCTCATCTTGCTAAGCGACACCACGCCTAGGATGATGACGAGCACGATCCCCACGATGACCGTATATGCTTTCTTCACGCTAAATCTTGGAAGCAACTTCTTACCCTCCTCTGTCCCGTATGTATCCCTCATGTTTTGTGTGCTAGCAACCATTTTAACAATACGATGTGAAAAAAACAATGAAAATCCTAAGAAAAAATATAAATTTTCTCTAAATCACGCCATGGGACGCCCCGCGGGGACGCGGGATCCCGCTGTTCGCGCCGCAAAAGAAAACCGTTGAAAAAAATCAAAAAAGTGTTACATTATTGTTATGTGGTTATTCATAAAAGAAAAGCAAAGGAGGTTTCACAGACATGAGCAGAGACATGCAAGGCTTCGGCATGATGATCAACAAGCTGAAAAAGAACCCGAAGAAAATCATTTTCACGGAGGGGACCGACCCGCGCATCCTGGAGGCTACCTCCCGCCTCTTAGCGTCGAACTTCCTGACCCCGATCCTCATCGGGCGCAGGGAAGACGTGGAGAGCGCGGCGGAGGAATACGGGTTCAACATCCGCGGCGCCCAGGTCATCGACCCGGATACATATGAGAACAAGGAAGACATGGTCTCTCTGTTCTGCGAGCTGCGAAAGAGCAAGAACGTCCAGCCGGACGAGGCGCGCGAGATCTTGAAGCGGGGCAATTACTTCGGCACGATGTTAGTGAAGATGGGCGTCGCCGACTCCCTCCTCGGCGGGGCGACCTATACGACCGCGGACACCATCCGGCCGGCGCTGCAGCTGATCAAGACGCGCCCTGGACATAACATCGTGTCCTCCTGCTTCATCCTCGTGCGCCCGTCCGCGACAGGCGAGAACGAGGTGCTCGCCATGGCGGACTGCGCCATCAACATCAAGCCGACGGAAGACGAGCTGGCGGAGATCGCCATCGGCGCCGCGGAATGCGGGCAGATTTTCGGGATTGACCCCAAAGTCGCGTTCCTAAGCTACTCCACGCTCGGCTCCGGGCAGGGGGAGGACGTGGAAAAGATGCGCAACGCTGCCGCGAAGGCCAAGGCCATGCGGCCAGACATCCCCATCTCTGGCGAGCTGCAGTTTGACGCGGCCGTCGCCCCGCGCGTCGCGCGCACGAAATGCCCGGGCGATGAAGTCGCGGGGCATGCCAACGTGTTCATTTTCCCGGACATCAACGCCGGCAACATCGGGTACAAGATCGCGCAGCGCATGGGGAATTTCGAGGCTTACGGGCCGATCCTCCTAGGGCTCAACTCCCCCATCAACGACCTGTCCCGGGGTTGCAACGCCTCGGAAGTCTATTCCATGGCGATCATCACCGCCGCCCTGGTCGATGAGATCCGCTAAGATGGAAGGCACGATCCGGAAAATGGAAGAGCGGGACGTCGAGGCCGTGCGGCATATCTACGTCTCGGGTTGGCAGGACGCGTTCCGGGGCGTCGTCCCCCAGGAATACCTGGACGAGATGGATTTCCAGCGATGGAAGCCGCCCATACGCAGTTCCTATGTCTTAGAGACCGGGGACGGCGTCGTCGGGACTGTCGCGTTTTCCGCCGGGCGGGAGGAGCCATACCGGGACTGGGGGGAGATCAGCTCCATCTACGTCCTCCCACGGCTGACCGGGAGGGGGTACGGGCACGAGCTGTTCCAGTTCGCCACGGACTCCCTGCGCTCCGACGGGTATGGCCGCCTATGCCTGACCGTGTTCGAGCGCAACCGGCGGGCGAGGAAGTTCTACGAATCCCACGGCTTTTCCTGGAACGGCGAGGTCATCCCCTTCGAGTTCGGCGGGAAGGACCTGCCCGTGCTGAGATACACGTACCCGCGCGAAGACGCCCGTGCCGCCACAAGCGGCACGGACGCCTGATGCCCGGTTCCCCGCGAAAGGATCCTAGCGTTTCCCGTAAAGGGCCTTCTCGATTTCCTCCACGACGATGCGCAATGCCTTGATCCTGGCGTATTTCTTGTCGTTCGACTCCAGCACGTGCCAAGGCGCGTAGGACGTGTTCGTCTTCTTCATCATCTCGTTAATGGCCTCTTCGTACATGTCCCACTTATCCCGGTTCCGCCAATCCTCCTCCGTGATCTTCCATCGCTTCTCCGGCGTGTTCTGCCTGTCCGTGAAGCGCTCTAGCTGCACGTCCTTGTCAATCTGCACCCAGAACTTGATGATGACGGCGCCCCAGTCGGACAGCTCCTTCTCAAACTCGTTGATCTCGTTGTAGGCGCGCATCCAGTCGTTCTCGC
>CAZOLD010000058.1:4424-8879 GCA_964580595.1 uncultured Eubacterium sp. | reverse complement strand
CGGTGAGCGCGGCGGCAAAGGGGAAAGTGGCGGCCTATGATTTCGAGCTGGCGGCGGAAGGCGGCGCGGAGGATATGTCCGGGAACGGGCATGCGCTTGGGCTTTACGGGGACGCGGCGATCCGGGAGGAGGAGACGAGGGGCACCGGCGCCCTTTACCTGGACGGGAGCGCGGGCGCTTGCGCGAGGATCCCGGAAGGGGCGCTTTCGGGCTCGAGTTCCCTGACGCTTTTGATGGACGTCCGCGCCGGGGAGATTTCCGGGGAAGCCACTGTTTTCTCCGTCGGGACGGATGCGTGCCTTTCCTTGAAAATGGGGGATGGCAAGGTATCGGCGGGCGTCGTCTCGCCTGATATGCCGGACGGCGCGTGGGCGCGGGCTCCGTATGAGCCGGACGGCGCGTGGGCACGGCTTGCCCTCGTGCTTGCGGGAGAGAGCCTGAAGCTGTACTTGAACGGCACCCTGGCCGCCGAGGCGGAGGTGACTTGGGGCGGCCTCGGGGATTCCCCGGAAGCCTGGCTGGGGAGGGATCCCACCGGATCGGGAGCCGGCTTCCCCGGCTGGATCGATTACGTGGAGCTCTATAATTACCCGCTTCCTGAGGCGGAGATTGCCCGGGAGCGGGCGATGGTGTCCGTGTCCTTTGGCGCGGAGGAAGGCGGGAGCGTCGACGGCAAGCAAAGCCAGTCCGTCCGCGAGGGCACGACGGCCGCGCCGGTGACCGCCCGGGCGGACGAGGGATGGCATTTCGTCCGGTGGAGCGACGGCGTCACGTCCGAGACGAGGCGGGACACGGGGCTTTTGTCGGATTTGTCCGTGACCGCCATTTTCGGCGAGGATCCCATCGGGGAGGGCGCGCTGTTAGCGGCTTATGATTTTGAGGAGGGGTATGAGGGGCTCGCGCTTGACACTTCTTTCAGCGGGAACCTGCTGGATCTGTGCGGCGGCGCCGCCATACAGCGGGAGGAAGGCGGCGGAACGCTGGTTTTAGACGGGCAGGGGGCTTACGCCGCGCTGCCGGAAGGCCTTTTCGACGGCCGGGAAGAGGCGACGGTCATGATGGACGTGCGCTCGCAGATGGGGGATCAGAATTTCTTCACCTTCGCCATCGGGCAGGATGAGCAGAAATACTTTTTCCTGAGGCTGCGGGGCGACCGGCTCTATTGCGGCATGACGGCCTCGTCCTACCAGGAGGAGCAGGGCGTGGAGGCGACTTTTGAGGACAGCGCCGGGGCGTGGGTGAGCTTAGCGGTCGTATTCGGGCCAGGAAGCGTCCGGGTTTACAAGGACGGGGAATTGGCGGCGGAAAAAACGGATTTTTCCGTTGGCATCCCGGATTTGGGGACGGGCCTGAAAGCCTATTTCGGGAAATCCTTTTATGATAGCGACGCGTTTTTCGCCGGCGCGTTCGACAATATTAAGGTATATGATTACGCGCTGTCGGAAACGGAAATCCAAAAAGCCGGGACGGGAGAAAAGGCCGCCGTCTCCTATCTCGCGGGGACGGGCGGGAAAATTGAGGGGAAGGCCGCGCAGGAAGTGGATTTTGGCGACAACGCGCTGCCCGTTAAGGCCGTGGCGGACGAGGGCTATGCGTTCCTAGGTTGGAGCGACGGGGAAAAGCAGGCTGTTCGGGCGGACCGGCCCATCTGGGACGACCTGACCGTGACGGCGCGGTTCGAGGCGGAAAAAAAGGAGCCAGGCGCGCAGGAAAGCGAGAATGGCACAGGCGGGCAGGGCAGCGGGAAGGAACCCCGCAGGAAATCCCTAAAGGCCCCGCGGACCCTGGAAGCTTCGCAAACGAAAAAAGGCAACGGCGTGAAGCTTTCCTTCTCAAAGTCGCCTCACGCGTCGGGATATGCCATTTACCGGTCGCGGAAGAAAAAATCGGGATACCTGGAAATCGGCACGACGCGCCGGCGTTCCTTCACGGACCGGACGGCAGTGGCCGGGAACGTCTATTTTTACAGGGTCATGGCCAAAGGGACGGGGAAATATAAGGACAGCGGCATCAGCGAATGCTTCGTGAAGATCGCGCCGCTTGCCGCGCCGTCCATCCGGGTCAGGCCCATGCGGGGAGGCAAGGTCAAGGTATCTTGGAAAAAGGTGAGGCGCGCGTCCGGGTACGCGGTCTACGTGTCGCGCAGCAGGTCGGGCGGGTACCGCGTGAGGAAAATCAGGGAACCGGGATCCGCCAAGAGAGCGAAGGTAAAGATCAAGGCCCGGAGATGCTACGTGAAAGTCCGGGCCTTTTGGAAAAATGGAGGGAAGCGTTATTTTGGGCCATATTCGAAAGTGGTGGCCTGCCGCGTCCGCCACTGATTTGGGCGCGCCCTTAGATAGTTCCCGCGCCGCCGGAATCGTCGCTCGCGCCGCCGGAATCGCCGCCCGTTCCGCCGCTTGTGCTTCCGGAATTGCCGCTTGTGCTACCTGAATCGCTGCCCGTGCCGCCGTCACGGGAATCGGGGAATCCCCTGTGGCCGTGGCCGCCGAAGCCCCTGCCGTCCTGCGGGCCTTTGAAATTCCCGCCATCCACATTCCCGTCGGGGAGGCTGCCGTCCTGCGGGCCTCTGCCCATGCCGCCATGGCCGCCCATGCCTCCCGTGCTGCCCGTTCCGTAAATCAGGCTGTCCATGGTGATTTCCTCGCTGTAATCCCCGGCCGACAGGCGGTAGCTCTCGCCCGCCTGGATTTCCGGCAGGCTGACTAAAAGGGAGGCATATTCTTTTTCGGGCTTCCAGGAGAGGATTTCCTTCCCGGAGCTGTCCGCTAACGCGGCTTTGCTGCCCGCGGATTGCGTGTCAAAGGTTACCAGGATGGACCCTTGCGAGGATTCCTCCCCGAAGTTTTGCATCATGCCGGCGGAACCCGCCGCGAGGAAGGTGCCGCCCGTGATGGACGCGCCGGAGGCATAGTCTAGGGCGCCGTTGCCGTCGTTCGTGGGGCCTGAGACGTAAGTCTCGCCGCCCGAGACGGTAAGGGAGCCGTTCGTGTCAATCCCGTCGCCCATGGCATTCACGGTAAGCGCGCCGCCGGAAATCTCGACGACGCAGTCGGGGTTGGATTCAAACGCGTCGCCGCCGCGCGGCCCCGTCATCCCGCTGCCGTCGTTGCCGCCCGCCGCGTTCAGCCCGTCGTCGTCCGAGACTAAGTCGATTTTCCCGCCGGAAATCTTGATGCTGAGGCCTTCTAAGCCTTCGTAGCTTTTGGCAATTTGGATGTCGCCGCCCGAGATAAGGAGCTCCCCGTCGGCGTGGAACCCGTCGTCCCCGGTGTTTATGGCGAACGTCCCCCCGCTTACCTGGATCGAGGCGTTGGAATGCACCGCGTCGTCGGAAGAGTCAATGGAGAACGTCCCGCTCGTGATGGCCAGGACGCCGTCTGCCTTGACGCCTTTCGCGCTTTCCCCATCCGCCTGGATGGTGAATTTGCCGCCGTCCGCCCTGAGGCCGGACGACGCGCTCATGCCGTCGCCGTCAGAGCTTATGGAAAACGTCCCGCCGGCGAGGTAGAGGAAGCCCTTCGCGCTATCGTCGGCATTTTCCGCGTGGACGCCATCCTTGCCGGAATCGATCGTGAACGTGCCGTTTGAGATCCGCACGCTGTCTTTCCCGGAAATCCCCTGGGACGCGGCGGTGATCTCATAGGTCCCGCTCGTGATGGCCAGGTCGTCCTTGCACGCGATGCCATGGCCGGCGGGGGAGGAGATTTCCAGGGCCCCGTCGCCGTTTAAGGTCAGGTCGTCCTTGGAAAATATCGCCGCGTCAATGTTGTTCTCGTCGATGGCCGTGAATTTTCCTCCGTTGGAAAGCTTGTTCTTGCTGCCCGAGGCTAAGGTCACGAACACCTTGTCCGCCTGTCTGACGTAAAGGGCGGCGGAAGAGCCGGAGCGGATGGAGGCGCCGTCTAGGATCAAGTGCAGCTTGTCGGTTTTTTCAGCGTCTATGATTACCATCCCGTCGTCTAAGGAGCCGGTGAGGATGTAGGAGCCCTCGTCCGTAATCG
The DNA here is from genome assembly GCA_964580595.1 of uncultured Eubacterium sp. Taxonomy (GTDB): domain Bacteria; phylum Bacillota; class Clostridia; order Lachnospirales; family Lachnospiraceae; genus Petralouisia. The sequence continues at coordinate 4,875 of CAZOLD010000058.1, read as the reverse complement.
TGACGTTGCCGTTTTCCGCCTTGACGGCGTTTGAGCCTGAGGACGCGGAATCCCCGTTCAAGGTGATTTTCGCGCTTTCCGTCTCGTCATAGCCGATCTCGTAGTCGCGTTCCGTGAACATCTCGGAAGGGTCGGGGATGGCTGCCGCCGTGCCGGAATCCGCGTTCCCTGACGTGCCCGAACCCGCGTTTCCGGAATCCGAATTCCCGGAATCCGATGCGCCCGAACCCGAATTCCCGGAATTGGACGTGCCGGAATCCGTGCCGCCGGCGTCTCCGGAGCCGGACGCGTCCTGGCTTTCCGTGCCGGATTTTGATGGGCTCGCGTCCTTGGATCCGCTGGCGTCCGCCGCGCCGCTCCCGCATCCGGTGAGCAGCAGGGCAAAGGCCAGGAGGAAGGGAATGATTTTCCGTATATGCAAATGTGCCATGATGAGTCAACTCCTTTTAAA
>CAZOLD010000058.1:0-4324 GCA_964580595.1 uncultured Eubacterium sp. | reverse complement strand
CCCGCGTCAAATTTTTGCGCGGCGTCAGCTCGTAGGCGGCCCCGCGTAAATATGCGTGAAGCGTCAGCCCGTAGGCGGCCCCGCGTCAAGGCTTAAAGCTCGGAAGCGATGGTTTCCTGCCTGGACATCGTGATTTCTAAGTTCCCGTTCCTGCAACGGAGCTTGTCGATCAGCTCTTTTTCCAGGGCTGGGTCGCGCAGCACGAGGTTGTAGGTGAGGCGGAAGAGGCTGCCCATGTTCGTGGTCCGCACCTGCGTCAGCTCCCAGGAGGTAGCGTATTCGGGGAGGATTTCCTCGAACACGCCCGTGTAATCAAGGTCTTCCGGTATCGTGATATGCAAAGTCTTGTAGAGGCTCGCGTTTCTCTTCGCGCCGAAATCCAGCCGCTGGTAGAGCATGGCCACCGCGCACAGGATCAAGGTGAACAGGAACGCGAACCCAAGGTACCCCATCCCCGCGATCAGCCCGGAGCCCATCGCGAGGAACAGGATGCCGATCTCGCTGGCCGTCCCCGGCGCGGAGCGGAAGCGCACGAGGCTGAACGCCCCGGCCACGGCGACGCCCGTGCCGATGTTGCCGTTCACCATCATGATGACGATGCACACGACCGCGGGAAGTAGGGCAAGCGTGACGACAAAGCTTTTGGTATAATGCGTCCGGTACATGTACGCGCCGGCAAGGAGCAGCCCGAGGAGCAGGGAGCATCCCAGGCAGGCCAGGAAATCGGTGACGCTGATGACGTGCGACATGTCCGTGTCAAACAGCCCCCGGAACATTTCCTCAAGCATAGCGGCACCCCCTTTTCGTCTCGGGGTACAGCATGGTCCGGTAGGCCGTCCCGTATTTGGAGAAAGACGCCTTATAGATGTGCTGCCGCGTCAGGAAATGGGACATCCAGAGGGGAATCCCGCCCGACGTCTTGATTTCCATCAGCGCCTGCCCCTCTTCCAGGAGCGGCCTGCCCCAGGGGTCCTCCGCTAAGGAAAGCGCCTCCTCGCGGGCCAGGACATTCTCATCGAAAGTGACGCGGAAGCTGTCGTCGTCCTTCCCATAAAAAGCGTCCCTCTCGTAAGACAGGAAAATGACCGGGCGCAGCCCTTCGTAATGGCTGCGGAAATACTCGATCTCGTCCGCGATCTGCGAATGGACGGGGGAGGGCGCCAAGCCGCCCAGCCAGCCGGCGGCCTGCCCCGCGGGCAGGGAAATCCGGCGCTTGTAGACGACGGACTGGTATTTTTTCTTCAGCTCCACGAAGACGGGGTCTTGCGCGTCCGCCTTCCGGTAGCTGCGCACCCTTAATTTTTCCTTATACACGGGATGCTCGATGGAATGGCGCGCCAGGCGGTAATCCTCCGTGTCAAAATAAAGGTTGCGTATCGTAGTATGGCCGAATTTGTCCGGCTTCATGTAAGGCTCCATTGCCCGCATGGCCAGCTCCTTTTGCCGGCCCGTAAGCAGGTACTTCAATTCATAGCGCTTGAAATTGGTTTGGTAATCCATGTCGCTTGCCTCCTTCGCGCGGCTATTGTAACGCGCCAAACATAAATGAGCCTTAAACCAGGGAAAGAAAACAAAAAAACGAAGAACGAGGAATGAAAAGCGAAAAGCGAAAAGCGAAAAGTGAAAAGCAAAAAGTGAAAAGCGAAAAGTGAAAAGCGAAAAGCAAAAAGCGAAAAGCGAAAAATGAAAAGCGAAAAGCGGGAAGGCGCGGCGGGGGAAAACAAGAAAAGGAGGGATCCTATGCGTTTGCTCTTGGCGGAAGACGAGCGGTCGCTTTCTAAGGCGATCCTCGCGATCTTGGAGAAGAACAATTATTCGGCGGACGCCGTTTACGACGGGCAGGAGGCCCTAGACTACCTGGAGGCGGGGAACTATGACGGCGTGATCTTAGACATCATGATGCCAAAGCTAGACGGGATCTCCGTCTTGAGGAAGCTGCGGGAAAAAGGGAACCTGATCCCCGTATTGATGCTAACGGCGAAGGCGGAAGTGGACGATAAAGTGTTAGGGCTAGACAGCGGGGCGAACGATTACCTGACGAAGCCTTTCAGCAGCAAGGAGCTGCTGGCGCGCATCCGCGCCATGACGCGCAGCCGGGCGGCGCAGCCCGACTCCATCCTGCGCGCCGGCAACATCACGCTCAACCGGGCGACGTTCGAGGTCGCGTCCCCCACGGGGAGCTTCCGGCTGGCCAATAAGGAATTCCAGGTCTTGGAGATGCTCATGGCAAACCCGGGGAACGTCATCCCGACCGAGCGATTCATGGAGAAAATCTGGGGGTATGACAGCGACGCCGAGATCAACGTGGTCTGGGTCTATATGTCATACGTGCGCAAGAAACTGGCCGCGCTCCACGCCAACGTGAAGATCAAGGCCGCGCGGAACGCGGGATATTCCCTGGTGGAGGAGGAATGACGCCGCCGCGTCCGGAGGCGGGGAGACCGAACGCCATGAAGAGCGCGGGGCTTTCCGGAGACGGGGAACCGAACGGCATGATGGCCGCCGCGCGTCTGGAGGCGGTGTTGGCGAAAATGAAGGGATGATGGGGAATGATTAAGAAGCTTCGCGTCAAATTTATCGTGATGGCGATGGCGGCCCTTTTTCTCGTGCTTGCCGTCATCCTAGGAGCCGTCCACATCCTGAATTACCGCGCGCTCATAAAGGACGCGGACGCGATCCTTTCCATCCTAGAGGAGAACGGGGGCACATTCCCCAAGCTAGACGGCCGGAAAGGGGATGGGAAAATGGGCCCGGACAGGGGCCTAGGAGGGGGTCCGATGTCCCCGGAAATGCGCTATGAGACGCGCCATTTCTCCGTCCAGCTGAGGGAGGACGGGGAAGTGGTTTCGGCGGATACCGGGAAAATTTCCGCAATCGGCACGCAGGAAGCCATCGACTACGCGAAGGATATCCAAAAGAGCGGGAGCCTGGAAGGGTTTGTCGGGGTTTACCGGTACCGGCAGCAGGAGGTGGACGGCGGCGTCCGGATCAATTTCGTGGACTGCCGCAGGAGCCTTTCGACGTTCCGGGAGTTCTTAGTGACGAGCTGCGCGATCTCCGCCCTGGGGATGGCTGCCGTGCTGTGCCTCATCATCCTGTTTTCCGGACGGGCCATACGGCCGGTCTCCGAGAGCTATGAGAAGCAGAAGCGCTTCATCACGGACGCGGGCCATGAGATCAAGACGCCGCTGGCCATCATCGAGGCGGACGCGGAAGTGCTGGAGATGGAAACAGGGGAAAATGAATGGGTCACGGACATAAAGAAGCAGGCGGGGAGGATGGCGGAGCTTACGAGCAGCCTGATCAGCCTCTCTAGGATGGAAGAGGGCGGGGATTCCATGCAAAGGATTGAGTTCCCGTTTTCGGACATGGTCGAGGAGACTGCGCAGTCGTTCCAGGCCATGGCGCAGACGCAGGAAAAGAGTTTTACCTGTGAGGTCGCGCCGATGCTCTCGGTTTGCGGGGACGAGGCCGCGCTCCGGCGCCTTGTCTCCATCCTCTTAGACAACGCCTTGAAATATTCCGACGAGAAAGGCGAGATCTCCATTTCCGCGCAAAAGCAAGGGAAGACGGTGCGCCTCATGGTCCATAACACGGCGGATTTTGTGGACAAGGACAGCCTGCCCCATCTTTTCGAGCGGTTTTACCGCGCGGACTCCTCCCGCAATTCCGATACGGGCGGCTACGGGCTGGGGCTTTCCATCGCGTCCGCCATCGTTGCCGCCCACAAGGGCAAGATCGCGGCATCCACGAAAGACGGGAAATCCCTGCAAGTCACGGTCACCCTGCCGGCCGCGTGAAAATTTCCGCGAATCCATGAAAATCTATGAAAAATGGTTGACTTATGGAAAAGATATGCTATAATTTAGGGCAGTGCAACAAAACGACCCAAACAGTTGATGTGCACAATACGCAACTGGAGGGAGGTTAGGTGAGGGACTATGTCAAATGTGATCGTGAAGGAAAACGAGACATTGGATAGCGCCTTGCGCAGGTTCAAGCGGAATTGCGCGAAGGCCGGCATCCAGCAGGAGATTCGGAAGAGAGAGCATTATGAGAAGCCGAGCGTCAGACGCAAGAAGAAGTCGGAGGCGGCGAGGAAACGTAAATATAATTGATTTCATTCGTTGGTTTTAAGATGGGATGAAATGGGATTTGGGCAAGATTTAAGCTGGGCAAAACCCCCGCGTTCCGGGAACAGGGCGCGGGGGCTTTTTTTGACGTGTGGAGTTCCGGCGCGGGATGTGATAGAGCCTTTTTTAAAATCCGCGAGGGGATTTGATCATGCGGCATGAGGTGGCACTGACCGAGCGGGCAATCGCGC
>CAZOLD010000057.1:0-8952 GCA_964580595.1 uncultured Eubacterium sp. | reverse complement strand
CACCATGTCCTGCAGCTCCAAATACTCCATGCACACCTTCACGAAATACCGCTTCAGGTAAGGGGACAGGCCTCCCTCGATATGCTTGTCGTAAAATTCCTCCGGGCTAAGCCGCCGAAGGTCTGACAGGTGAGGGTAGACGAACTTAAACCAGAAATTAACAAACGTGTCTTTTATCTGATATAAGCCCTTTTGCGCGTTCTCCCATCCTCCGGTCTCAAATGAGTAAACCTTCTCCACCACGTCAAAAGCCATGAGGTTCTTAAGGTAAACGCTGATCTTCGCCCGCGAGAACCCCGTCTCCCGGTACAGCCCGTTCAGCTTGCGGTTCCCGGCGGCAAGCTCCCCTAGGATCGTGTGGTAGACGGACAGCTCCCGCAGCTCCGCGCGGATGGTCTCCTCCGCCCTGCCATAGAGGAACCCGTCCGGAGAGAGCACATGGGCGCAGATATTCGTGCGGACGTCCGCGCCCCCGTCCCATTGCCTCATGTACCGGGGAACCCCTCCGATCACGCCATACGCCGCGACCGCCTCGTCCATGGAATAGGATGGGAAGCTCCGCACGAGATCTAAGAAACGCAGCTCCTTGATTTTCGTGACGTCCGTCACCTTCCGTGCCGACTTGGCGAAAGCCTGCATCATCTCCTGCTCGACCCAGGAAACCGAGGAACTATAAAGGATAATCAGCACCGGGCCGGGATAGAGCTTCTTGTCCTTGAGCTTCACGATGCCTTCCAAAAAAGAGGGATCCCTCTTCACGATATGCTGGAACTCGTCAATGGCGATGACTAGCTTGCTCGCGTCCCCGCTCCGCACGCGCTTGAAATAATGCTCGTAGGATTCTTCGGACAGGGGCACCTGAAAGCAGTCCGCGATCTCCTTCCCCATGCGGCGCAGCTGCGCCTGCGCGGAGGTTTCCGGCGCGTAGTAATAAAAGGATTTCCTGCCCTTGCAAAACTCCTGCAAAAGCTCCTCTCCCCCGTTCTCCTTCCGCCCGTAAAGCACCAAAAGCTGGTTCCCGGACTGCCGGTAGCATTGCTCCAAATAATTCAACTCCGCCTTCCTGCCCGTCATAATCTCTCCTAGCGACCCTGCCGCGGCCTCCCGGCGCACGCGCCAGCGCCCCAGTGGCCGTCCCTCGCGGCATCCTTACCCGATGTATCCCTGTGCCTTTAGCAATTCCGCGCAAAGGATGGCTCCTCCCGCCGCCCCGCGCACGGTATTATGGGAAAGCCCGACGAATTTCCAGTCATAAACCGTGTCCTCGCGGAGGCGCCCGATGCTGACGCCCATCCCGTTCTCATAATCCACGTCCAGCTTCACCTGCGGGCGGTCATCCTCCTCTAAGTACTGAATGAAATGCGCCGGCGCGCTGGGAAGCCCCAACTCCTGCGGCGCCCCCTTAAACTCGCGAAGCTTCGTTATGAGCTGCTCCTTCGTCGCTTTTTTCCTGAACTTCACGAAAACAGCCGCCGTATGCCCGTTCAAAACCGGGACGCGGATGCATTGGCAGGTGATGGTCGGGCTCTTCGCCGGGACAATCACGCCGTCCCTCACCTCGCCCCAGATGCGCAAGGGCTCTTTCTCCGACTTCTCTTCCTCCCCGCCGATGTAGGGGATGATGTTCCCTTCCATTTCCGGCCAATCCCCGAATGTCTTGCCCGCGCCGGAAATCGCCTGATAGGTGGTCGCGACGACCTCGTAGGGCTCGAATTCCTTCCAGGCCGAAAGCGCCGGCGCGTAGGATTGGATGGAGCAATTCGGCTTCACGGCCACGAACCCCCGCTTCGTCCCAAGCCTCTTTTTCTGGAAATCTATGACCTTCATATGCTCCGGATTGATCTCCGGCACGACCATGGGCACGTCGGGCGTCCATCGGTGCGCGCTGTTATTGGAGACGACCGGGGTCTCCGTCTTGGCATACGCCTCCTCGATGGCGCGTATCTCGTCTTTGGACATGTCCACCGCGCTGAACACGAAATCCACCCGGGACGCGACTTCCTCCACGTCGTTGACGTCCATCACGACGATGTCCTTTACCGCTTCCGGCATCGGGGCATCCATCTTCCAGCGCCCGCCCACGGCATCCTCATACCGCTTCCCCGCGGATCGTGGGCTGGCCGCCACCGTCGTCACCTCAAACCAAGGATGGCCTTCCAGCAGCGAAATGAAGCGCTGCCCCACCATGCCCGTCCCGCCTAATATCCCTACTTTCAACTTCTGGCTCATATCGATTCTCCTCACTATTCTCCTGCCGCGACGCCGCTTCGCCCGGACGGCCCTGACAAAACCCCCGTTACCGCAAAAGCTCCTTTTGCCAATCGGGAAGCGCGTCTTTCCAGTCCGTGGCCAAATACTCCCTCTCTAAGGCGATTTCCCGTTCCATCGCCGCCGGCCCCGGCGCGCCGAAAGTCAGCCGCTGTCCCACGCAAGTCTCCATGGAAACCGCGTCGTAAAAATCCTCCCCAATGGCCGGGCAGGCCTCCCTCAGCTTCTCTAAGGGCATCTCGTCGATCGTGGTCCCATCCTCTATGCATTGCAGCACGATCTTCCCGACGATCCCATGCGCATCCCGGAACGGGATGCCGTGCCTTACCAGGTAGTCCGCCGCGTCCGTCGCGTTTGTGAACCCGCCCTTCGCGCTCTCCTCCATCCTGTCCTTGCGAAAGCGCATCGTCCCAAGCATGGACGCGGCCAGCGAAAGGCACCCCTTCACCGTGTCGATGGCGTCGAAGGATGGCTCCTTATCCTCCTGCATGTCCTTGTCGTAGGCAAGCGGGATCCCCTTCATCGTGGTAAGCAGCGAAAAGAGCGCGCCATAGACGCGGCCCGTCTTCCCGCGGATGAGCTCCGCGACGTCGGGGTTCTTCTTCTGGGGCATGATGCTGCTGCCCGTGCTGTACGCATCGTCAATCTCCACGAATTGGTATTCGTCGCTGTTCCACAGGATCACCTCCTCGCAGAGGCGGCTTAGGTGCATCATCACGGTGGAGGCCGCCGATAAGAACTCGATCAGGTAATCGCGGTCCGAGACGCCGTCCATGCTGTTGACGGTCGGGCCGTCAAAACCCAGCTGGGCCGCCGTGTCAAACCGGTCCAGGGCGTATGTCGTCCCCGCCAAGGCGCCCGAGCCAAGCGGGCAGCGGTTCATCCTGTGGTAAATATCCTCCATGCGCTGGCGGTCCCTCCGAAACATCTCGAAATACGCGCCCATGTGATGGGCCAGCGTCACCGGCTGCGCTTTCTGCAAATGCGTGAATCCCGGCATGTACGTATCCACGTTCTCCTCCATGATCCCTAGGACGACATACAGCAGTTCCTTCAGCCGGCTGTCAATTTCCAGCACCTCTTCCCGGATGTAAAGGCGCATGTCAAGCGCGACCTGGTCGTTCCGGCTCCTCCCAGTATGCAATTTCTTCCCCACGTCTCCCAGCTGCCTAATCAGGGACGCCTCCACAAAGCTATGGACGTCCTCATAGCCGTCCGGTATCTTTAACGTGCCGCTTGCGGCGTCCCGCAACATCCCGCGCAAGGCCTCCTCAATCTGCGAGACCTCCTCCGCGGGGAGGATGCCGTTTTTCCCTAACATCCTCACATGGGCGATGCTGCCCTCGATGTCCTGCTTCACGAGCCTCTTATCAAACGGCAGGGACGCGTTGAAGTCAAAGACCATCCGATCCGTCTCCTTCGTGAAGCGCCCGCCCCATAATTGTGCCATATGGACTTCCCTCTCTCCTTATTACTCTGAAAGCCCAGTCGCAATGGACATGCGGATGGACTGCTTGCAGGCAGGTCCGCATGGACATTAGCGACGCTAACCCGTATGCGGGCGATAGCCCGGATTGCGAATACGGGTAGGATTGCGGGAGCCGCGCCGCGGCGGAGCAATCCGTAGGCTTTCATTTATGGTGGTGTCAAAAGTGAGACATGGGGGTTTATTCTCGATTCTTCGTTTTTCGTTTCTCCCGCTCCCGCCTCGAGAAGACGCAGCCGCAATAATCCTGCCTGTACAGCCCATATTCCTTAGAGAGCTCGATGGAGCGCTTGTACCCGTCCTTCTTCTTGAAATCCGATACCAGGTAGGCGATCCCATGCTCGCCCGCTAGGCTCTCCCCGATCTCATTCAGTTTCTGCGCGTTCTTAAGCGGGCTGATGGAAAGCGTCGTCGCGAAGAAATCCATCCCCATCTCCCTTGCGCGGCGCGCGGTCTCCCCCAGCCTCATCCGGTAACAGCGAAAGCAGCGCTCCCCGCCCTCGGGCAGCCCCTCTAAGCCTTTCGCCATATCGCAGAACTTCTCCTTCTCGAACCTGCCGCGCAAAAATGCCGCGTCCGTGCCAGGGAACCGTTCCAAGAACGCCTCCTGCTCCATCGCCCGCTTCTCATATTCCTCATCCGGGTAAATATTCGGGTTGTAATAGAACACCGTAATCTTAAAATACGGCGACAGGCATTCCAGGACATGGCTGCTGCAGGGAGCGCAGCAGCTGTGGAGCAAAAGCTTCTTCCGCCCCCGCGCGCAGGCCCGCGCGATTTGCGCCTCCATCTCTTTCTGGTAATCCCGTCTCATTTTACTCTTTCCCTCTCTTGTTTTCAACCTTTTCCCGAAAATACGCACACAAAAACATTACGGTCCGCGAAAACCAGGGCAGCCCCGCGAATCGTGGCGGAAAAAATCGCTGCGCCCCAACCCCGCTTGGTGCGCAGCGACCCCATGGCCGTCCGGCCAATGCCTATGATCCTAACCAAAAAACTGTCCCGTTCCCTCCGGCATGACGTGCAAGCCCCGGCCAGCGGCCGCGCCGCTATCCCAAGGCCGAAAATTCCGCGCCTTAGATGAAGGAATCATAGCGGAACCCGCCCTGCACGTCATACGAGCCGTCGCCCGTATAGCCGTTGACCGGGCTGGCCTGCGTCGTCATGTAGTAATCCACAAGCGACACATAACCCTTGATGGAATTGCCATAACCCTTGAAGAAGCTCTGGAAGTCGCCCATGTCCGCCGCCTTGAACTTCTCCTCGTCTATCTTAAGCTTGCCTTGCGTGTCCACGGTGATTCCGTATTTCCCGAGGGCCGTGATGTTCTGCGCCGTCTTCGTGCGAATCTGGTTCAAGTTCGCCTGCACGCCGGAATTGCCGCTGGTCCTGCTGGCGTCGATCATGTCGTTGTAATTGCTCACGAAGCTCTTCATCGTGTCGAAAATCTTGCCGACGTCATACTGGTACGTGCCGTCCTCCCCCTTGACCTTCTGGAAGATGGAAAGCCCCAGCAAATCATCGATATTGGACTTCAAGGCAGCCGCGCCCGTGCGGGCGGCCTCCTCCTCCTCGGCCTCCTCCTCTTCTTCCGCGCCTGTAACGCTGTTGGAAGGAATCGTCCCTGTCGCGCTCGCGAAATTCAGCCTGGAGGCGACGAAAGAGCCATAGCTCATGAGGTCATTGCCGGAGAAGAGATCCTGCACCTTGGTGACGTCCACGCCCTCAAGCTTCTTCTCGTCTAGCTTAAGCGTGCCGTCCTGGTTGAGCGTAATCCCAAACGCGGAAAGCTTCTCCGCGTTCTCCTTCGTCTTGCCCATGATGCTCGCGACATGCGACGTCTGGCGCGGCAGCGTGGACTTCTTCGCCGCGTTGACGACGTCGTTGTACTGGGAAACGAAATCCTTCAAGGCGGAGGTGACCTTGTCCTCCGCGCTCTTGCCGTCGTCCGTCACCTTATACGTGTCCTCGTCCTGCAACGTGGCGACCGTGGACTTCAGCGTCGGGATCGCGGAAGTCAGGGCGGAATTCGCCTCCTGCGCTTCCGTGGAAACCACCGGGTTCTTCTTCTCTTCCAAAATCTGGTCGAGCACGGACTTCTTCTCGGAATCCTTATTCGACCCGTAACTATCGACAGTGTCATAATGCGCGTTCAAAAGCCTGCGATAGCTGCCGTTCTTGATGCTTGCCCAATCCGCCAGGAAATTGTTGTTGGAATTCCCTATGCTGTTGGAAAACAAATTGGAATAATTAATCGCCATATCCACCACACCTTTCTATCAACTTTCGTCGCAACCACTATATATTGAATACGATTACCCATTTCTACCACATATATCGGTAACTCCCTTGCCATACTTTAGAGCCATTTTTATTTTTTATCCTGAAAGCCCGGTCGCCGTCACGCCATTTCCGGATCCTTCTCCAAAATGGCAAACGCGATGTTCGTCGCGTGATCCGCCACGCGCTCTAGCCCCGTCACGATGTCCGTGAAAATAATGCCCGACATGGGGGAGCATTTCCCCTTCGCCATGCGGCGCACGTGGTTCTGCTGCAGCTCGCGCTCCATATGGTCGATGCTTTTCTCCAGCTCGATGATGTCGTGCAAGTTGGAATCGTCCGCCGTCGTGAACATTTCCAAGGATTTTTCCACAATCTCCATCGTGCTCCTGTGCATTTCCTGGAGCTCCCTCATCCCTTTTTTCGTGAACTGCAGGCCGTCCTCGCGCTTCTTGACGGCAAAGTCCGCGATATTCTCCGCGTAGTCGCCAATCCTCTCTATGTCAATGACCACATGGAAAAACCCGCCGATCCGCTCCGCGTCCTCCACCGGCAGCTGGAGCTGGTTGATCTTCACCAGGTAGTCCGTCACTTCCCGGCTCAGGTAGTCAATCTGCCTCTCCACTTCATAAACCCTGTCAATCTTCTCCTGGGACTCGTCAAAAAACGCCTCCATCGCCAGGCGCAAATTCCCGCTGGCCATCGCGCCCATGCGCTTGATTTCCTGGACCGTCTCCACGACCGCGGTTGAGGGGGAGAACGTGGTCTGCTTCCCGATGTACATGAGCTGGTAGCCCTCGCTCTCCTTGTCGTCGCCGGGGATGAGCTTGCGGCTCAGCGCGATGAACTGCTTGGAAAGCGGCAGGAAGATCAATGTCTGGAATACCTTGTAGAACGTGTCCGCGTTCGCGACGCACCGCCCCACGTCCGCCCCGGAAATGTCTAGGACGAAAGAGAGGAACGCGTCCATCCAGAAGGAAAGCAAAAAGCCGATGATCAGCATGCCGAACACATTGTACATCACGTGGATGGACGCCGCCCGCTTCGCCTCCTTGTTCGCGTTCAGGCTCGCCAAGACCGCGGGGGTGCATGACCCGATGTTGCAGCCTAGGACGACATAGAGGCAAACCGGCAGGCCAATCAGTCCCTGGCTGGCCATCAAAAGCAAGATGCTGACCGTCACGGACGAGCTTTGCACGATGGCGGTAATGACCGTCCCGAAAATAATGCCGATAAACGGGTTATCCAGGTTCCCCAGCGCATGGAGGACGGCGGGATATTCCTTCAGGCCCGCCATGGCGTCCTTCATCATGCTGATCCCCATGAAAAGCGCGCCGAACCCTAGGATGGCTTCCCCGATCTTGCGCTGCATCGGCTTTTTCCCGAACATGAGCAATACCGCGCCCGCGAACAGGATGGCCGGCGCGATCCCCGTCAGGTTGAACGCCACCAGCTGGGAGGTGATCGTCGTCCCGATGTTCGCCCCGAAAATAATGCCAACGGACTGGGACAGCGACATGAGGCCCGCGTTCACGAAGCTGACCACCATGACGGTAGTCGCCCCGGACGACTGTATGACGGCCGTGAACAGCGCCCCGAAAACAACCGCCATGAACTTATTCTTGGTCACCGCTTCCAGGATTGAGCGCAGCTTCGCGCCGGCGGTTTTCTGCACCCCTTGGCTCATGAAGCTCATGCCGAACAGGAACAAGCCAAGCCCTCCAAGCAACGTAAGTATCAAATCCATAATGCACACCCTTCTTTTCGCCTTGAGAATCCGCGCCCGTCCGCCTTTTCATCCGCCCGCCGCCCGGAAGGCGGCCTCGCTACGGAAGCCCGGGATCGCGGCGGCTTTCCGCCTTCTGCCTGAAATACTCCCGGCCCAGCCTTATGTCCTTTTGCATCTGCTCTTTCAATTCCTCGATGGACTGGAATTTCCTCTCCTCCCGCACCTTTTTGCAAAAACTCACCTTGACGTCCCTGCCGTACAGGTCCTTGGAGACATCCAAAAGGTATGTCTCAATCCCCGGCGGGCGCCCTTCCCCTATCGTCGGCTTGCATCCCACATCCGTGACGGACGCGTATCTTGCGTCCCCGCACTCCGCCACGGTCAGGTACACGCCGTACGGCGGCAGCAGCTTTTCTCCGGGAGTCCTGATATTGAGGGTAGGAATCCCGAATTCCTCCGTTCCCATATGCTCCCCGTGACGGACCGTCCCTTCCGCGAAATAGGCATGCCCCAGCAATTCATTGGCCTTCTCTAAGTTCCCGCCGGCAATCTCCTCCCGGATCCACGTGCTGCTGATTTCCCGCCCGCCATCCAAAAGCTTCTCCACCACCGTGACCCCGTATCCGTAACGCCCCGCGTATTGCCGCAGCATGCCGCAATCGCCCCGCCTGCGGTGGCCGAAGCGGAAATCCGCGCCCACGACGATATGCTTCGCGCAGAGCCGTTCCGCGACCAGGCGGATGAAATCCTCCGCCTCGGTCCGCATGACCTCCTCGCTGAAAGGGCATTCTATGTAATAATCAAGCCCCCTTTCCTCAAACAGCCGCTGCTTCTCCCCGCTCGTGGTTAGGACCATCCCGCCCTTCCCGTCCGCGAAATCCCCTGGGGCTGCGCCGAACGTGAAGGCCACGGAACGCAGCCCCGCGCGCCTTTGCTTTTCCTCCTCCACCCGGCGCACCAAAAGCTCATGGCCCCGGTGGAGCCCGTCAAACTTCCCCAAGGATATTACCGTAGGCTCGCCAATCCTAAAATCCAAGCCGTTCCGGATGCATTCCACGATTCTGTCCCTCCTGTAGTAAACCCCCATGCCCCGCAAAGCGGGGTGCCACCATGGATGAACGCCCACGGATTGCTACGCCGCGGCGCGGCTCCCGCAATCCTGCCCGTATTCGCAATCCGGGCTATCGCC
>CAZOLD010000056.1:0-8973 GCA_964580595.1 uncultured Eubacterium sp. | reverse complement strand
AGTTTCGGCGTGAATCCCGTGATACCGCAAAAAAATGTGTGAAAACCTTGCCAAATAGGGGAAAAAGTTTTATACTAACCCCAAATCCAAGAGAAAACTGAAACCGAAAACAAGAGAAGGAAGCATGAAGATATGAAGCATTTTCAAATTTCATTTACAGACGACAGTGAGTTTTTGGAGAGTCTGGGCGAGATCCGGGAATGGTGTTCCCGCAATCCCTCCTTCCAAAAGATTTTCCGTATTTATTCCGGGGATATGGATTTGGACCATATTAGGCATGTCTGCGACATCCTTGACGCGGAGATGCCGGACGCGATGTATTTGGGGTGCACGTCGAACGCGAACATCATTGACGGGCGGCTAGCGGGCGAGGGCATCATCCTCTCCTGCACGGTGTTCGAGCGCGAGAGCACGAGGGCGGCGCTGCTGCAGCTGCCCTTCGTGGAAGATAAGGTGAAGGAGGACGTCGCCCTGCTGCGGGAGTTCTGCGAGAAGAACCCCTGGGTCTCGGCGGTGGAGATGCACGCGACGATCATGGATATGTCCATGAAGGAGTTCTGCGACGAGATGACGAAGCTGCCGGAGCACATCCAGGTGTTCGGCGGGGGAGCGTTCAACCCGGACATGGACGACGACAGGGCGGCCGTGTTCTCTAAAGGGAACGGCTTTTTGGAGCACGGCATCGTGTTCCTGCTCTTAGGCGGGAGCGACTTCCACGCGCACGCCATGTTCATTTCCGGCTGGAAGCCGATTAACCGGACGTTCCGCGTGACGAAGGCGAACCGGGAGCGCCTCTATGAGCTGGACGGCGAGCCGGCGCTGGGGATTTACCAGAGATTCTTAAACATCCAGAAGAACGACAAGTTCTTTTCCAATACGCTGGAGTTCCCGTTGTTCGTGGAGCATGACGACGTGGATATCCTCCGATGTCCGTTAGCGGTCAACGAGGACGATTCCTTAGTGATGTCCTCCGACATCCAGGAGGGCACGCTGGTCCGCCTGGCCTATGGCGATCCGGATACCATCTTAGCGAGCATCCGGCGGGACGGGCAGCAAATCGCGGATTTCAAGCCCGACGTCATACAGACGTTTTCCTGCGCCGCCCGCAAGGCGTTCTGGGGGGACGACAATGTCAGCGACGAGACGGCGATGTTTTGCAAGATCGCGCCGGCGAGCGGGTTCTATACGCACGGCGAGTTTTTGCGCTTCAACGGGGACATGCTGAATTTCAACGTGACGCTGGTGTTAGCGGCGATGCGGGAGGGCGACCCGAAGCCCGGCGCGCCGGTCAGCATTTATGACGAGAAGATGGATCATTTCGAGAAGGTCCCGCTCAGCCTGCGGTTCGTCTCCTTCATCGAGGCCTCGACGGCGGAGCTAGAGGAGATCAACAAGAAGCTGGAGATCGCGTCCATCACGGACGGGCTTACGAAATTGTACAACCGTGCCGAGATCGAGCGCAGGATCCGCCACACGATGGAGAAGCGAAAGAGGGATGGGAAGAGGTACGATTTCTCCCTGATCATGCTGGATATCGATAATTTCAAGAAGGTCAATGACAAATATGGGCACAAGGAGGGCGACCGCGTGATCCAGGCGTTAGCGGACGTCCTGCGGGACACGGTCGGCATGGCGGGATCTTCCCACATCGGCAGGTGGGGCGGCGAGGAGTTCATGGTGCTCCTAAAGTCGCGCACCGTGGAAGAGGCGCATGGAATCGCGGAGGACATCAGGAGGAATTTCGCGGCGGTCTCTTACGAGGTGGCGAGCAGC
The DNA here is from genome assembly GCA_964580595.1 of uncultured Eubacterium sp. Lineage (GTDB taxonomy): Bacteria > Bacillota > Clostridia > Lachnospirales > Lachnospiraceae > Petralouisia. The sequence goes on along the minus strand of CAZOLD010000056.1, from coordinate 7,200 downwards.
CAGACGGTCAGCATCGGCGTGACCGGGGCCAGGGACGGCGAGAGGGTCGACTCGATCTACAACCGCGTGGACAAGGCACTTTATATGGCCAAGGCGAACGGGAAGAACCAGGTAGTGCGGCTGGATTAAGGCGGAGAGCGGCGACGTATGGCGCGTTCCGCGCAAGGGGGAAGGCATGAGCGATATTTTTAATAACGAGCTGTTCGAGGCGTTCGCGGCGGCTTCGGATAATGTTTACATTTATGTTTGCGACATGGCGACGAACGTCTCCCGGTGGTCGAAGAATTCCATTATTTATTTCGGCCTGCCCGGGGAATACATCGAGGACGCGGAGAGTGTCTGGGCGTCGCATATCCATCCCGACGATCTAGACATTTACACGGAGGATATCTCGGCCGTGTTTTCGGGGAAGAAGCGCACGCATGACTGCCAATACCGTGCGAGGAACAGCTTAGGGGAGTATGTCTGGGTGGAATGCAAGGGCAGCGTGATCTGGGACAAGGACAACAAGCCGAAGATTTTCGCGGGCCTCATGACGCGCATCGACGGGCAGAGCAAATATGATTCCCTCACGGGCCTCTTGACGTCCCAGAACCTGTATAATTTTGATTTTGGCAAATGCGGCGGGGTTGCCGTGCTAGTCGGCATCGACGGCTTCAGGAAGGTCGTGGGCAATTACGGGTACAATGCCGGGGAAGCGGTATTGGTGGAGTTTTCCAGGAAATTAAAGGAGGCCTGCCTCCCGGAATGGCAGGTGTTGCGGTTCAGCGGGGACGAGTTCATCGTGCTTGCCTTTGGCTCGGACAAGAAAGAAGTGGCGGATTTTTACAAGCGGTTTTGCAAGGACGTGGATTTTTTGGAGATCGCGGACGGGAGGAAGGTGGGCATCACCTCTTCCGCCGGAGGCGTCCTGTTCCCGGATGACGCGGACTCCAGGGACGGCCTCATCAACAAGCTGGAGCATTCCCTGGAATACGCCAAGAGCAAGGACCGGGGCTCCCTCGTGTTCTTTTCCGAGGAGATTGCGAGGAAGCTTGAGAGGGGGCTTACCCTGCGCGAGGATCTTCGCGCCTGCATCCGGAATGACTTTCAGGGTTTCGAGCTGTATTTCCAGCCGTTCGTGAACCCGGCGTCGCAGTCCATCATCGGCTGCGAGTGCTTGCTTCGCTGGAAGGGCGAGAAGATAAAAGATTCCTACCCGATGGAGTTCATCAAGGTGCTTGAGGACTACGGCGGCATCCGGGAGGTCGGCTACTGGGTCATGGAGCATTCGATACGCCAGCAGGTCGAGTGGAGGGAGAAATACGGCGAGCTGCGGGTGAGCTTCAATGTCTCCTACCAGCAGTTCTTAGATGAGGAATTCGAGGATCGGCTTTCCTCCTACGCGGAGAAATACGGCGTGAACCCGGAGTACATGATCATAGAGCTTACGGAAAGCTGCGTCGTGGACGACCCGAAGGTGCTTTCCGAGATTTTCGACAGGTTGAGCAAGCGGGGGTTCAAGCTGGCCTTAGACGACTTCGGCACGGCTTACGCCTCGTTGGAGATGCTCAAGTGCCTCCATGTGGATTACGTCAAGGTGGAGCATTCCTTCGTGAGGGAGCTTTCGGAGCCGGGGCATGACATCGATTACGTGATTATCGACAACCTCCTTGAGATGTGCAGGAACCTAGGGTGCAGCTCCATCGTGGAGGGCGTGGAGAACAGCAAGGTGGCCGACATCGTGGGCGGGTTAGACGCTACCATGCTCCAGGGGTATTATTATTCCCGCCCGGTGTGCAAGCAGGATTTTGAGGCGCTTCTAGACGACGACAGGGCAAGGCGCGGCGCGCACTAAGCGCCGCGTCCTTTTCTTAAATTTCTCTAAATTCCGGGAATCCGGTTTACTTTCCATGATTTTTCGGGTATGATAAATGACGCCTCCGGCCCGCGCGGCCGGAGGGCGCCAGGATGCCTCGGACGCGGGTCCTAGCGCGGCTAGAAGCCGCCGGAGCGCCGTGGGCGCGTACTTGGCGCGGCTGGAAGGTGCCAGGATGCCGCGGGCGAGGCCCGGAGGCTTGTCGATCTGGCGTATCTGCACGATTCTGTGCGAATATTCAAAAAAATTTCCGAAATATTCCGATTTTGATAGTTTAAAAAACATTGCCTGGCCAGGCTTTGCGCCCCGTCCATGGGAAATGGGGGAACAAAGGGAGAAGGTTAGGATGAAAATTGCATTTTGGAGCGAGAGGGGCAAGGTGGGGACGACGTTCAACTTGACGTCGATTGCCTGCGCGGCGGCGCTGGCTTACCCTATTTCTGTCGCCGTCGTCACGACGGGCTACCGGGACAGCTGCCTGGAAGAAAGTTTCGTGAGGAAGAAGCATCGGCGGGCGCAGGATGGGTGCGCCAGGGAGCTCATGGTCGCGGAGACGCAGGAATATTATGTGAGCCGCGGCCTGGAATGCCTCCTAAGGAAGGGCATGGACGAGGATTTGACGAAGGAGGACATCTTGGCGAACATGCACCAGGTCGTCCCGGGGAGGCTGTATTGCATGGCGGGGAGCCGCCGGCGGGAGCAGGAATGGTGGTACGCGGACAGCCAATTCGTGCGCCTGGGGCGCCTCATGGACGCGATGGATTCCTGCTTTGACGTCGTGTTCTTAGACTGCGGGGACCGCAGGGATGATTTTTCCAAAAAGATGCGCGAGGAGGCGGACGTAAGCGTCCTCAACATGTCCCAGGAGGAGGAGCTGATCGGGGAGTATTACCGCGTGTGCCCGATACGCCGGGAAAAGATGTTTTTCCTGGTGGGGAATTATTTCAGGGACGGCCTGTACACCAGGGAAAATTTAGAGCGGATATACCGGATTTCCCCGGATTGCCTGGGCGCGATCCCGTACCACCCCCGCCTCGCGGAGGCAGGCCGCTCGGGCCGCCTGGACGGGGCGGTCAGGAAGTATGTCAAGGAGGGGGATTGCGCCGGTTTCTGGAAGGAGCTTTGGCGAACCGCGAGCCTCCTGCTGAGAAAGGCGGGCGCGGTCCGGTAAATTTTTTTCTTTTAAAGTCCATTTAATCCCGGCTCCCTATAATGGGCGGCAAGGGCACAGGGATTTAGCCCGCGAAAGGGAGGGAATGGCATGGACAGGAAACAAGTGGCTTTGATCCCCGCTTACGAGCCATCCGCCGGCTTTGGGAAGCTGGTGGAAGAGCTTTGGGCGCGGTCTTTCGAGGTCGTGGCGGTGGACGACGGGAGCGGGCGGCGTTACGAGGGCATATTTGAGCAAATCCGCCCGTACGCGCACGTATTGACCCACGGCGGGAACAGGGGGAAGGGCGCGGCCTTGAAGACGGGCCTTTCTTATATCAGGGAGCATTACGGGACGGATTGCGTCATCGTGACGGCGGACGCGGACGGGCAGCATTGCCTTGGCGACATTTGCAAGATTTGCCGTGCCGCCGCGCGGCGCCCCGGCGCGCTTACGCTGGGAAGCCGGGAATTCCGGCCCGGCGCGCCGCTTAAGAGCCGGTTCGGGAACGCGCTCACGCGGAAGGTTTACCACGCGTTTACGGGCAGGGAGGTCAGGGATACCCAAACGGGCCTGCGCGCGTTCGGCGGCGAGCTGGTCCCTGAGCTTCTAAGCGTCCCGGGGGAGCGGTATGAATATGAGATGAACGTGCTGTTAGAATGCGCGCGGCGCGGCATCCCGATTTGGGAGGAGGGCATCCGAACGGTTTATCTGGACGGGAACGCGTCCTCGCATTTCGATGCCGTAAGGGATTCCTGCCGCATTTACGCGGAGCTTTTCTGCTTCGCGGCAAGCCGGACGGCGCAGAAAATGCTGATTTGCAAAAGAGAGGGGAGGAGGAGCGGCAATGAAGCGTAGGAAATATTTGTGGGGAGCCCTGTTTGGGCTGGCGCTCGCGGGATTCACGGCATATGTGATGCTAGACACCTTCGTGATTGAGCGCGTCTATGAGAAGGTGCCGGAAAGCTCGGCGTCCGGCGCGGGAAACGATTCGGGAAACGACTCGGGAAATGACTCTGGAAACGGCGCGGGAAATGGCGCGGGAAACGATTCAGGAAATGATTCGGGGAGCGGTTCCGGAAACAGCAAGGGAGACAGCCATCATGGAGGCGGGCGCCGGAAGCACGGCTCCGGCGGCGCGTCGGGGAAATCCCGGGATGCCGGCAGGGGTACGTCGCAAACGGACGGGGGCAGCTCCTCAAGCGGCGGCAGCTCGCAGGACATGGTTCAGTCTAACGGGGGTGACGCCTCGGGCAACGGGGGCTCGCAGGACATGGCGCAAACGGACGGGGGCAGCTCCTCAAGCGAGGAGGACGCCGGCACGGATTCGAGTGGCACGGAAATAGGGACGTACACGGGCGACGGGATTTCCATCGCGCTTACGGAGTACCGCGAATATGATACCAGCATCTATGTGGCGGACGTGCGGCTCTCCTCCGCGGAAAGCCTGCGGACGGCGTTTGCCCGCTCGTCTTACGGCAGGAACGTCACGGCGACGACGTCCGACATGGCGAAGGAGAACGGCGCCGTCCTTGCCATCAACGGGGATTATTACGGCTCCCAGGAGCAGGGGTATGTGCTGCGGAACGGGGAGATTTACCGGGACACGGCCAAAAACGGGCAGGAGGACCTGGTGATTTATGAGGATGGCACGATGGGAATCGTGAACGAGGGGGACGTGTCGGCGGAGGATCTCTTAGCGGACGGGGCACGGCAAATCCTCTCGTTCGGCCCCGCGCTCTTAGAAGGCGGGAAAGTCGCCGTCACGCAGGAGGAGGAGGTCGGCAAGGCCATGGCGAGCAACCCCAGGACGGCGGTCGCGGCCATAGACAGCCTGCATTACCTTTTCGTCGTGTCGGACGGGCGGACGCAGGACAGCGAGGGCCTCTCGCTGTACCAGCTGGCGGAGTTCCTGGAATCCATGGGCGTGTCCACGGCTTATAACTTAGACGGGGGTGGCTCCTCGACGATGGTCTTCCGGGGGGAGGTCGTCAACAACCCAACGACAAGCGGGCGCAGCATCAAGGAAAGGAGCGTGAGCGACATTGTATACGTCGGATGAGCAAAAGAAAGCGGGGAGGGCCGCCCTGGCATACCTGGCGGTTTCCCTCCTGTGCGCCCTGGCGGGGGCGATATATGAGCGGTTTAGCTACGGGGTCTATTCTTATTTCATGATATACGCGTTCGCCATCCCCTTAGCGGGGGGCGCGCTCCCGTTCCTTGCGATGGCGGTTTTCGGGAAGCCGCGCTTTCCAGTGCGGGCGTCGCGCATGGCCTACCATGCCGGCATCGCGACATTGACGGTGGGAAGCTTGGTGCAGGGCATCCTGGAGATATACGGCACGGCGAACAGGCTCACGTTTGTTTACTGGATTGCGGGCGCGGCGTTGTTAGCCGTCGGCGTGGCCTTGTACGCGGCCAAGCCGAAAATGGCCGAATCGGGCAAACAATAAGCGGGTTGCCCTTGCCATGGCGGCGGAATCGTGGTATACTTTGTGCGTATGCGCGGGAGGCGGTCTCCATGGAGGAGGCAGGATCTTCCCGGGACAGGCGCGTACCGCAAAGGAGGCGGCTATGAGGAAGAATGCGGTGATATCCGCGTTGCTGGTCGTGGCGCTGGGGTGCTCCCAGATGACGACGGCCTACGCGGACAGGAAATCGGACGCGGAGAAGAAGAAGCAGGAGGCGGAGCAAGGCCTGCAGTCCAAGCAGGGGGAAATAGATGAGATCGAGCAGAAGCAGGAGGCGCTGCAAGGCGAGATCGACGCGCTTGACGCGGAGCTGGTGAACGTCATGATCGAGCTTTCCACGACGGAGGAGGAGCTGGCGGTCAAGCAGGACGCCTTGGAACAGACGAAGGCGGACTTGAAGCAGGCGAAGAAGGACGAGAAGGATCAGTATGAGGCGATGAAGCTGCGCATACGCTTCATGTATGAAAAGGGCGGCACGGCGATGCTGACTAGCATTTTAGAGTCCGGGAGCATCGCGTCGATGCTCAACCGCGTGGAATATGTCAACGAAGTCTACGGCTACGACAGGGAGCTGCTCACGCAATATGAGAATACCAAGAAGCAGGTCGCGCAGCTGGAGAAGCAACAGGAAGAGGAAGTCAAGACCCTAGAGGAAAAGCAGCAGGAGTATCAGGTCGCGAGAGAGAATTACGAGGCGACGATCGAGAAGAAGAGGGGCGAGGTGGCGGATTTTGATTCCAAGCTGGCGGCGGCGCAGGCCTTAGCGGCGGAGTACCAGGACACCATCAACGCGCAGAACACGATCATCGCGGAGGAGAACGAGAGGATCGAGAGGGAGAGGCAGGAGAGAGAGGCGGCAGAGCGCGCGGCCAGGGAAGCCGAGGCGAGAGAGGCGGCGGCCAGGGCAAGCGCCATGCAAGCCAGCGAGAGCGCCGACGAGGTCGATGAGGATACCGATGAGGGCGGCGGCTCCGGCGGGAGCGCCGGCAGCTCCGATGAGAGCGACGTGGACTCCGGCGGCAGCCGGGAGGAAGAGGCTTCCCAAAGCTCCGGGGGCGAGAGCAAGGATCCCGGATACAGCACCGGCGTGAGCGGGAGCGACGTCGTGAGCTACGCCTTGAATTTCGTGGGGAATCCGTATGTATGGGGCGGGAAGGACCCGAACACGGGCGCTGACTGCAGCGGGTTCACGAGCTACGTTTACGCGCATTTTGGCATCAGCATCCCGAGCTACTCTTATTCCCAGCGTTCCGTGGGCAAGGAGGTAAGCTACGAGAACGCCAGGGCAGGGGACCTCATCTGCTACGCGGGGCATGTCGCGATTTATATGGGGAACGGGCAGATTGTCCATGCGAAGGGCACGGCTTATGGCATCGTGGCGTATGACAGCGCGACCTACCGGCCCATCATTACCGTTCGCAGGGTGCTTTAGGGCAATGGCGCCGCGCGGGTTTCCGCCCCTGATGGGGGAGGCGGCCTGCGCGGCCCTTGCGTTTCCCGCGCCGGTCCGGCGGCGTCTGCGCCGCGGAGCGTCGGGCTCATGGCGGTGTCTGCGCTGCGGCACCCTGGCATCCGGCGGTGTCTGCGCCGTGGCATCCCGGCATCCGACGGCATTTGCGTGCCGCGGATTTTTGGGTTCATGGCGGCGTTTGCGTGGCGGCGTTTCGGCATCCGGCGGTGTCTGCGCCGTGGCATCCCGGCATCCGACGGCATTTGCGTGC
>CAZOLD010000055.1:0-8982 GCA_964580595.1 uncultured Eubacterium sp. | reverse complement strand
AAAACGCGCACCGCTAGGGGCGCAAAAGCTGCGAAGCAGCGGGTTTTGCGAATGAGGGCGGAGGGCTGTGAATCGTAACCTCATCAGCCCCCCAGAAGCTCCCGGGCCAGCTCCTCCATCCGGCCAAAGTCCTCCTCCTTAGCGGCGGAGCGGATCGTCACCACGTTCTCGCAAACCGTGATGTTCTTCATCTGCTCCAGCAAGGCCCGCATGTTCTTAGCCGCCGTCGGCGCCCATGTCCCGTTCTCGATCAGCGCGACCTTCCGCTTCTGGTAGTTCTTGGCCTTCAGGTGATGGAGGAACTCTTCCATGCAAGGGAACAGCCCGCCGTCGTAAGTGGCCGACGCCAGCACCAGCTTGTCATAGCGGAACGCGTCCTCGACAGCCTCCGCCATGTCGTCCCGGGACAAGTCCGTGATCGCGACCTTCTTCGCGCCCTGCGCCTCCAGGATCTCCTTCATCCTGCGGGCCGCCGCCGCCGTGTTCCCGTGTATGGAGGCGTAGGCCACCAGCACGCCGTCGTCCTCCGCCTCGTAGCTGCTCCAGACCTGGTATTTCCCGACATAATACCCCAAATCCTCCTTCAGGATGGGGCCGTGCAACGGGCAAATCATCGCGATGTCCAGCGCCGCCGCCTTCTTCAGCAGCGCCTGCACCTGAGCGCCGTATTTCCCGACGATGTTGAAATAATACCGCCTGGCCTCGCAAGCCCAGTCCTCGTCCGCGTCCAGCGCGCCAAATTTCCCGAATCCGTCCGCGGAAAAGAGGATTTTCTCCGATTTCTCGTAAGACACCATGACTTCCGGCCAATGCACCATCGGCGCCATGAGAAACGTCAGCTCGTGGCTGCCCAGGCTCAGGGAATCCCCCTCCTTGACCACCAGGGAGCGGTCCCCAAAATCCGTGCCGAAGAACTGCCGCATCATCGGGAAGGTCTTCGCGTTCCCGACGATCGTCATCTGCGGGAATTTCTCGGCCAGCGCAAGGATGCTCGCGGAATGGTCCGGCTCCATGTGGGAAACCACGAGGTAATCCACGCTCCTGCCGCCTAAGGCCTCCTCCAGGTTCGCCATCCACTCCCCCGTCCTGCGCGCGTCCACGGTGTCCATAACCGCGACCTTCTCATCCAGGATCACGTAAGAATTGTAGGAAACCCCGTTCGGTATGGCATATTGGCTCTCAAATAAGTCCAGGTCCTTGTCGTCCGCGCCGACATACAAAACGGAATCCGTGATCGTAACGTCTCTCATGCTCTTACCTCCTTCGGCTCTGCCACGAGGCGGGCCGGCCCGGCCCGCCCTGCCGCCTTCTCATTTTAATTTAATTCTTATTCCTCAAATACTCGTCAATGCCCCTTGCCGCGTCCTTGCCCGCTCCCATCGCGAGGATCACGGTCGCCGCCCCCGTCACGGCATCCCCGCCGGCAAACACGCCCGGCCTGCTGGTCGCGCCGTTCTCCTCCGAGGCGACGATGCAATGCCAGCGGTTGACGTCTAGCCCCTTCGTCGTGGAGGCGATCAGGGGATTCGGCGACGTGCCAAGCGACATGATGACCGTATCCAGCTCCAGCTCGAACTCCGATCCCGGGATCGCGACAGGCCTCCTCCGCCCGGACTCATCCGGCTCGCCCAGCTCCATGCGGATGCAGGTCATGCCCCTCACCCAGCCGTCCTCGTTCACCAAAATCTCCGTCGGGTTCGTCAAGAGGTCGAACACGATGCCCTCTTCCTTGGCGTGGTGCACCTCCTCCACACGCGCCGGCAGCTCGGACTCGCTCCGGCGGTAGACGATATGCACCTGGGCGCCAAGCCGCAGCGCCGTCCTGGCGGCGTCCATCGCCACGTTGCCGCCGCCCACGACCGCGACTTTCTTCCCGCGCATGATCGGCGTGTCATAATCCTCCCGGAACGCCTTCATCAGGTTATTCCTGGTCAGGAACTCATTGGCGGAAAAGACGCCGTTCGCCTGCTCGCCCGGGATCCCCATGAATTTCGGGAGGCCGGCGCCGGACCCGATGAACACGGCCTCGAACCCTTCCTCGTCCATGAGCTCGTCGATCGTGACCGACTTGCCGATGACGACGTTCGTCTCGATCTTCACGCCTAATGACTTGACATTCTCAATCTCCTTGGCCACGACCGCGCTCTTCGGCAAACGGAATTCCGGGATGCCGTAAATCAGGACGCCGCCCGGCTCGTGGAGCGCCTCGAAAATGGTCACGTCATAGCCCATCTTCGCTAAGTCGCCCGCGCACGTAAGCCCCGCGGGGCCGGACCCGATGACAGCCACCTTGCGTCCGTTCCTCGTCTTAGCTGGCTCCGGCTTGATGCCCTCTTCCCTCGCCCAGTCAGCCGCGAAACGCTCCAGCTTCCCGATGGAGACCGGCTCCCCCTTGACGCCGCGGACGCACTTGCCCTCGCATTGGCTCTCCTGCGGGCAGACGCGGCCGCATACCGCGGGGAGCGCGGTGGACGCGCTGAGCACCCGGAACGCGGACTTGAAGTCCCCTTCCTTGATCCCTGAGATGAACCCCGGGATGTCGATGGCCACCGGGCATCCCTTGACGCATTGCGCGTTCTTGCAATTCAGGCAACGCTGCGCCTCTTCCATCGCCTCGTCCTTGTCGTACCCCAGGCATACCTCGTCAAAATTCGCCGCGCGCACCTTCGGCTCCTGCTCCCTTACCGGGACTTTCTTCAATACGTCCATCATTCGTCACCTCCGCACTGCCCGCATCCGCCATGGTGGGTGTCCCCCTCATGGAGCCTGAGCAAGCTCTTCCCTTCCTCCGTCTTGTACATCTGCTGGCGCTTCATCGCCTGGTCGAAATCCACCAGGTGGCCGTCAAACTCCGGGCCGTCCACGCAAGCGAACTTCACCTCTCCGCCCACGGTCACGCGGCACGCGCCGCACATCCCCGTCCCGTCCACCATGATGGGATTTAGGGAGACCACGGTCGGGATCCCCAGCTTCTTCGTCAGGAGGCAGACAAACTTCATCATGATCATCGGCCCTATCGCGATGCAAAGGTCATAGGATTTTCCCTCCTGCACTAATGCCTCCAGCTGGTTCGTGCCCATGCCGTGGAACCCGTAGCTGCCGTCGTCCGTCGTCACGTAGAGGTTCCCGGCCACCTCCCCCATCTCTTCCGTCAAAATCAGCAAATCCTTCGTCTTCGACCCCATGATGACGTCGCAGTCGACGCCCTGCCCATGCAGCCACTTCACCTGCGGGTAGACCGGAGCCGTCCCGACGCCCCCGGCAATGAAGACGATCTTCTTCTTCTTCAGTTCCTCGACGGGCGTGGAGATAAGCTCCGACGCGCGCCCTAACGGGCCTACCACGTCCTGGAAGGAATCCCCCTCTTCTAGGGTCTCCATCCTCTCCGTGGACGCCCCGACCGTCTGGAACACGATCGTCACCGTCCCGGCCCCGCGGTCATAGTCGCAGATCGTAAGCGGGATGCGTTCCCCCACCTCGTCCATCTTGACAATCACGAACTGCCCCGGCTGGCAAGACTTCGCCACGCGCGGCGCCTGAAGGTCCATAAGGAAAATCTTGTCCGCCAGTTTCCTCTTCTTTAAAATCCGGTACATGCCTCATTCCTCCGACTGCTTTCTCTTGCCCCGCGCGGGCCGCCCGCCGGACGGCCGACGCGCCAGGCGCCTTCCTGCGCGAACAGTCGCGCTTCCCGATACACACAACCCCCATTCTAATACACTTCCGGGAAAAATTCAATCGCTATTTTCCTTATGGCAGGCGCCGGGATCCGAACGCCCTAGCCTTGCCGCCGGACGGCCAGGGATCCGGACGCCCCCTTGCCCTGCCGCCGGACGGCTAGGGATCCAGACGCCCCCTTGCCTTGCCGCCAGCCGCCCCGATCCGGACGCCCCGATCCGGCCAGACATTGACAGGCGGGTTTCGTTAAGATAGAATGTGCCTGTATCAGGCACTCATACACTATCGCATCACCACATAATAGAAGGAGCGTTTCGCCATGAATCCAATGAACCATTCGATACAAGACATCATCCGCGAGAGGAAAAGCGTGAGGACATTTGACGGGGAGGCCCTGCGCCCCGAGGACAGGGGCAAGCTGGAGTCTTTCCTCGAAGAGTCGGGCAACCCGTTTGGCGTCAGCGTAAAGTTCCGGATCCTCGACGCGAAAGAGCACAACCTTTCTAGCCCCGTGATCGTCGGGGCAAACGAATATGTCGCCGCGAAGGTCGGCCGCGTCCCCCAATCGGAAATCGCGTTCGGGTACAGCTTTGAGAAATTCTGCCTGCTCGCAAGATCGATTGGCGTCGGCACCGTCATGCTCGCGGCGACTCTAAGCCGCGACGCCTTCGAGAAGGCGATGGACGTCGGGGAAAATGAGGTCTTGCCGGTCGCAAGCCCCATCGGGTACCCGGCGCAGAAGCAGTCCGCCAGGGAAAAGCTGATGCGCAAGGGAATCGGCGCCGACGGGCGCCTGCCTTTTGACACGCTCTTTTTCGCCGATTCTTTCGCGCAGGGCCTATCCCCCGAAGAGGCCGGCATATTCCGGGACGCGCTTGAGATGACGCGCCTGGCGCCGTCCGCCGGAAACAAGCAGCCCTGGCGGGCCGTGGTCTGCGGGGATAAGGTGCATTTCTATGAGAAGAAGACGATGGCGACGTCGGCCATCGGGGATATCCAGAGGGTGGACGTGGGAATCGCGCTTTCCCATTTTGAGCTGACCTTGAACGAAAACGGGATCGATGGGAGCTATTCCGTGGAAGATCCCGGGCTTGGGACGGACCAATCCATGGAGTACGTCACGACCTACGAGGCGATACGCTGATGGATACCCGGTTCTCTTGCGCGATCCATGTCCTGATCCTGATTTCGGAATCGCGGCCCGGCATGACATCCGGCCAACTCGCCGAGAGCGTGGGCACGAACGCGAGCTACGTCCGGAAAGTGCTGGCGCTTCTGAAAAACGCCGGGATTGTCGAGGGGCACAAGGGGATCGGCGGGTATGCGCTGCGAGTCGCCCCGGAGCGGCTGACGCTGCTCCAAATCTACCAGGCCGTGACGGAATCGGACGACATCCATATCCTGGACGTCCACCAGAACCCGTCGGACCGGTGCCTCGTCGGGCGCCATATCCGGCCTGTGCTCACGGACATGTTCGCGGAGATGGAAAGGGCTTTCGCCCGCTCGCTTTCCGAAAACACGCTGGCGGACTGCATTGCCGCCATCCGCGAAAAAATAACGTGACCCTTGGCGGGAGTGCCCGTTTTGACATTCAAATCGATATTGCAATCGAGATTCGCTTATGCTATAATGCCAGCAGGCAAGAGGTAAGCAGGTTATCGGTAGTTAAAGAGCGAAACCCCCGACAGTGTTGCAGCACAGTCGAGGGTTTCTTCTTTTCTTTTATCGTGGCAAAGAACCCACTCGGCTATTTGTTGTCCTTGCTATTTCTGTCTAGCCATTTACAGATGAGGTGGCAAGCCACACCTGCTCCGACAGAAATAAAAAAGGTAAGCAGTAATTCGATAGTTCTCACCTCCCCCCGTTGCCGGGTTTCGGTAGGACAACGCGATGATTTTACCACATCTCCCGCCATATCACAACAAAAAAGACCTCCCCACCGTTTCTGATGGAGAGATCCTTCCTTTTAAATTTCCGTGGATTTGCCGAAATTCAAAACAGCGGCCAGGAATATGGACTCCTGGGAAAACTTCCATCCGCCCATGGGGGAATGTCTGTCAGGGACGCTCCTGACCGTGGAAAATATGGCGAGGGGAGGCGCGTGCTCCAAATCATGAAGATACTTCGCCTCCTTACTGACGAGGAACAAGGGCACAGCCTGCCAAAGGATAAGTTAGGCGAGCTGCTGCGGCTCTATCGCATCGCAAAATATGATAACGGAACGCCACTAGAGTCGCCGAATACCCTCACGGCTTCCATTGAAAACATGTTGATGGAAGTAGATCCGCTCGAATACTCCAATGAGAATGGCAGGGATAATGACAGGGATTACAAGATAAAGTACGAGGGATATAAAGAGGATCGCCTGAAAGCGAAGGTCCGGAAAGAAAAAGGGAAAAAAGCGCCGGATATCACGGACTTTTCCTATGTGCATTTATTTACGCATGAAGAGCTTGACTGGCTGATCCAGCTTGTCTGTTTTTCCGACATGCTTTCCAACGAGGAGAAGCAGCGGCTCGTGGATAAGCTGGCGTCAACTGCCAGCTTGTATTATGATACGCCTTTTCTGGAAAAGGCGGAAGACAGCGGGGAACAGCTGCGGTTCTGCCCACAGGCGATACACGGCAGGTTCAGCGGAAGAAGGCTTCAGGACAAAAAACGGCTTGCCGGCAACATTAAGCGGATACAGCGCGCGATCAACGACATGTGCCAAATCCGGTTTAGGTTTAACCGCTATACGCATGACCATGAGATGGCGCCAAAATCAGAATACCTGCATAGATTGAGTCCTTATCATTTAGCGGTCATCACGATCAATATTACTGCATCGGGCTGAAAAAGGACGATCGGCGAATCTGGCATTACCGGGTGGACCTGATGTCGGATGTGGAGATCCTCACAGATGATAATGGGGAGGCCGTCCGCATCGACGTCTGCCCCTTTGAGGGGCTTCCCATCCGCAACGCGTATTGGGATCCGGAGAAGTACATGGCGGAGCATCTCTACATGGCATATGATGAGCCGAGGAAGATACGGATCAAGATAAAAAACGATGATTATACCATCCTGCACGATTGGTTCGGAGACCATTACGAGAAAACAGGCCAGCCTTGCGAGACAGGGCATGATATCGTGACCGTCAAGACATCCCCGTCCATGATGGTACACTGGGCCATGCAATATGCCGGCGCGGTAGAGGTGATGGATGAGGAGATTCGGGAAAAAATACGGGAGGAAATCAAGAAGCTGCGGGAAAAATATCCGTAAGCGGCCAGACTTCAAAATTTTGAAGGCAGATTCCCACATAATATGAGTGGGAATGTGAAAACCCGGCAACGCACAGGAAAGCTGCGGGCGCGAACAGGCGATTGAGTCTTTAGGGAGCAATAAATCGCGCCTGCCTAAGAAGCAAAAAAGGAGGGAAAATGATGTCGAAAACAATACCAAATGAGAACTACGATTTTTCAGAGGAAAAATCTGAGGACTACTACAAGGGGTTAAGCGGGATGGAAAAATTCATGGCCTATTATGCCGATGGGTGGAAAAAGTTGGAACCAGATGCGCAAGATTGCGCCAAGGAGACTTCGGATAATTGCGGGAAGGTAATCGATCCAGACAGCAACAGCGAAGAACTGCAGGGAATTTACCAGAAAATGTGGGGCGATAATGAAGCCCTTGAAAAATGCTCAGAAATTACCGGTGATACGCTGAATTCCGCGTGGACCACATTAAATAAGCTGTTTGGGGAGTTTGGATATTATCGCAAGCTGTTTGGAGATTATGAGAACAATATGAGCAGAGTAAAGATCCTATCCCAATACTATGCGGGCAACGGTGAACAAAAAGAGAAATTTGCTTTTTTGGAAGAAAGGAATGAATTCCTCGATTTCGCGAAAGCTTATCATACATTGGGAAACTTCATGCCGGTTCCTGTAGGGTGCAACCAGCCAAGAGGCCGCTCTTCCGTCCAAGACTACTGGGACTTGACACTCTTGAATATTTGGAAATATTATAGCGAGGGGCAAAAGCAATATATTGAAAAAAATGTTGGCGCCTCGATGCTTGAAAAATACAGGGAATGGCTGGATGCCTTTGGCACATGGGAGGAATTCATTAATAAAAACTACCTGGAGGCGTTCGTGAACGACAATGGGGAACCAAAGGAGCTGTGGGATGGGCATTTTGAGCAGTATGTCAAGGGAGGGACCGCTCTGCCAACGAGCGAAGAACAGTGTTGGGATTATTTTGGAAACGCCGCAAAACGTATCAATGAACGCTCCAAAGCAATGTACAAAATATACAAGAATTTGCAATCACGACAGTTCTAGCCCTTTTGTTCTTCTGTCGCAGGATTTTGCGACATGACAGCCGGGCAAAGAGGGAATGGGAGGCGTAGGTGAAATATGAAAAACGAAAATATGCTCCTGCTGGATAAGATGATTACCGCCAAATCCAAGGAACTTGGCTTTACGTTCATGAAGCCGGAGCACACCGGCTCCGTGGTATCCATGCTGCGAGACGACTGGCATCTCTTTATGGAGATACAAAGTCCCATCGTGCCGGCGCTATCCCTACAGATGTCCATAGATGCTGAAGATGACGCAGTACGGATGCTTCTCTTCCCCTCGCCCCCGATCATTGGCTCCGGCAACGCGCTTGCCTTTATCCAGTTGTCAAATCTGGCGAACCGCGACCTGTATATGGGAGACGCCTTGGGCAGGTTCTGGGTTGACGTGGACCACTGCGATTTTGCCTATGAGCTCATCTTAAAGGAAAATCTGCTCCATACGGCGGAAATCGAGAATCAGCTGTTTGATGTTCCGTATCGCCATTTCAGGGATCTCCATATTCCGCTCGTGATGCTAAGGCAAGACATTTGGCAGGCGGATACGGCGATAAGCTACCTTACGGAATTAAGGGAGAAGGGCTATGTCGACAATTCCTCATACGGCCTGTGGTAGCTTTGCGAAATAGGCGCCTGACCATCACACGCCTAATTGTAGGAGGAGGGGCAGATACCGTTCAAATTTTGTGTAAACTCAAAATACTGATGCAAGACAAGTGAATATGTCCTCAGAAAGAGCCAGAAAATTTTCTGGCTTTTTCCCTGTCTGCATGATAGCGCAGAATCTGTCCTTGTAAGGTACTCTGGTATTTAATCGTCAGCATTCAGATCCTCCATCAGTTCGGACACAGAACTGAACCCCCGGCTCAGCCCGATGCCGTTCCTCGCGTCCTCGATCGCTTTGACTGTTTCGGCGTTCGGAACAGGGTTCCCTACCCGAAATGGGATCGCCTGCTCCC
>CAZOLD010000054.1:6771-9141 GCA_964580595.1 uncultured Eubacterium sp. | reverse complement strand
CTCTGAAAGCCCAGTCGCAATGGGCAGGCGGATGGACTGCTCGCAGGCCAATCCGTCTGGACATTAGCGACGCTAACCCGTATGAACAAGTAGGGCGATAGCCCGGATTGCGAATACGGGCAGGATTGCGAAAGCTGCGAAGCAGCGGAGCAATCCGTGGGCTTTCTTCCATGGTGGCGCCCCGCTTTGCGGGGATGGGAGTTTCCTAAGCCGCCGGCTCATGACTTCCGTGTTCGCCCCGAGAACCGCGGCACCGCCCCTACGCCGCCGGCATGACCTCCGCCGGGGTAGCGTCCGCCGGCACGTCCGGCATGGGCTCCTCCGGGACCGGCTCCTCCGGAACGGGCGGCGCCTCCTCGTTGATGTAGGGGAGGAACTGCGCCGGCTCAAGCCCCTGGTGCGCCTGCTCCATGAACGCGTGCCAGATATTCCCGGGATAGCTTGACCCCGACAGGCCCGGCAGCTCCCTTGGCATGTCGTACCCGACCCAGACGCTCAGCGTGTAATAGCTGGTGTACCCGACGAACCATCCGTCCTTGTTCTCGTTCGTCGTCCCCGTTTTCCCGGCGCAGGGCATGCTGCTGATCGCTAGCCCCCTGCCCGTGCCCTCCGCGATCACGGAAACGAGCATGTCCGTCATCATTCGCGCCGCGTTTTCCTTGTACACCTGCTTTTCCTCCGGCGCGGTCTCTAAGATCACGTTCCCCTGCGCGTCCGTGATCCTCTCGATGCAAGTCGGCTCGCGGTACTTCCCGTCATTTTCCAGGGCGGCGTAACCCGATGCCATCTCCAAGGCGGAGGCGCCCGTCGTGAACCCGCCCAGCGCGCTCGGCAGCCTCTCGTCCTCGGGGCTTATCTTGGAAAAACCCATGGCCTTCAGGTAGGCAAGACCCTCCTTCGGCGTCAGCTCCTCAAACAGCCGCCACGCCACGGTATTCTTAGACGTCTCGACCGCGCGCCGCAGCGAGATCTCGCCCTCGGAGTACCCGTCCGCGTTGGCCGGGCCGCCTTCCTCCTGCACGTCCTGCACCGGGGTGTCCGGCGTATAGCCGCGCTCTAGCATCGGCGTGTAGACGAGGAGCGGCTTGATGCTGCTGCCCGGCTGCCTGAAGCTCTGGTACGCCCGGTTTAGCGTGTACCCCGGCAAATCCTGGTGCCTCCCGCCCACGATGGCCTTGACGTACCCGCTGTGGTTGTCAATGCACACGGCGGCCCCCTGGAGGGCGAACACTCCCTCCTCGTTCTGGTCGGTGAACTCCGCGAGGCCCGAATCCACCGCGTCCTGGAGGGCCTGCTGCATCTTCAGGTCGACGCTGGTGTAAATCCGGTACCCCTCCGTGTAGAGCTTTTTCTGGCACTCCGCGTACAGGTCGTCGTACTCTTTCCCGTATTGCTCCCTTTCCTCCTCCGTCGCGAAATCCGTGCGGAAAACGAAGCCCGACTGCCGCATCAGCTCGCGGATGGCGCAGAAATACGTATAGGTCTCCACGTAATCATTCTTGGCCTTCGGCGGGCGGTTCAGGACGATCTCCTCCATGGTCGCCTGCTCGTACGTGTCGTAGTTGATTTTCCCGTCGTCAAACATCTGCTTGAGGATCCGGTCCCGCCTCTTTAGCGTGTTCTCCGGATTCGTCACGGGGTCGTACAAAGTCGGGTTGTTCGGGACCGCGCACAGGAACGCGATCTGGGAAAGGGACAGCTTGCCCACGTCCACGTTGAAATACCCCCGGCTCGCCGCCTGGATCCCGTAATACCCGTTCGCGAAATAAATGTTGTTCAGGTAGAACTCCATGATCTTGTTCTTGCTGTATACTTTCTCAAGCTCCACGGCGATGAAGATTTCCTCGGTCTTGCGCTCCCAGGTGCGCTCCTGCGTCAGGAACACGCCCCGGGCGAGCTGCTGGGTAATCGTGCTGCCCCCCTGGGTCACCTCCCCGTTCTCGATCATCGCCTTCACCGCGCGCAGGATGGCCTTCACGTCAATCCCGTGGTGGGTGTAAAATTTCTTGTCCTCGATGCTGACCATGGCTGCCGGGAAATAAGGCGGGATCTCGTCATATTCCAGGTAATAGACGTCCTTTTCCCCGATGATCGTGGAAATCAGCTCGCCCTCGGCGTCGTAGGCCAGGCTGGTCTGCACCCTCTTGAATGTCTCTTCCGAGGAATTCCGCACGAATTCCTTGGCCTCCCTTTGCATCGCGCTCACTTTTTTCGCGTACCCGCCGAAAAAATACCAGGCCATCGCCCCCGCGATGAGAAGCACCAGCACGAGCTGCACCTTCGCGAAAGCCCAAAACGCGCGGTAACTCTTCTTTTTCTTCTTGCTCATCTTTTTCCCATCTTCGCTCTCCCGCGCCAAACCAGCCCGTT
>CAZOLD010000054.1:3416-6671 GCA_964580595.1 uncultured Eubacterium sp. | reverse complement strand
TCTTCTTGCTCATCTTTTTCCCATCTTCGCTCTCCCGCGCCAAACCAGCCCGTTACGCCAAGCCCTCACGCCATGCAACGCGCCTTCATGCCATGCATCGCGCCTTCATGCCATGCATCACGCCCCTCGCGCCATGCGACGCGCCTTCACGCTAAGCCATGCCGCCATGCCCTCACGCCATGCAACGCGCCATGCCACTCCCCGCGGGCATTACGCCGCGCCCCTCACGCCATGCCATACGCCACGGTCTTCACGCCAGTGCCTACTTGCTGAGCATGATCTTCCCGTACGCGATGCCGCTCCGTTCCAGCATCTCCATCTCGCGCTTGCGGCAGGTGAACAGGAAAATCTGCCCCTGGCGCTTGCCCAGCCATTGCAGCGCCGCCTCCAGCCGCTTCTCGTCAAAGGACGTGAACACCTCGTCCAGGATGATCGGCATCGGCTCCTTCTCGCTGAAGGCCTCGCCGGCGCCCAGCCGCAAGGCAAGGTAGATCTGCTCCATCGTCCCCCGGCTGAGCTGCCACGGGTGCAGCCGCCGGTTCCCTTCCCAGGCCACGAGCTCCATCTTCTCGTCTAAGCCGACCTTCTGGTACTTCCCGTTCGTGAGCTCGGAGAAAATCTGGCTGATCTCCCGCGAGAACGCCTGCCCGGTGTCCTTGCAGATATCGTCCGAGAGGCGCCCCAGCTCGTCATACGCCAGCTCATACGCCTTGACCTGCCGCTCCGCCTCCTGCTCCTCCTCCGCGGGCTGGCGGCATTCCTCCAGCTCCTCCCGCAGGTTCGTCAGCTCCGCCTGCTTTTCCAAAAGCTGCGCGCCCAGCATCTCCTCTAACGCCTCCTGGCGCGCCTGCTTGTCCTGGCGCTCGCGCAGCTTGTGCCGCTCCTTCTCGATCGTGGCAAAGCGCTTCATCGCCTCCCGCTCTTCCTCCTGCTCCGCGCGGAGCTGCCTTAGCTGCCGCGCCTCCCGGTTCCAGACGTTCACGCCGACGATCCCGAACGCGAGCCACAAGGCTAAGACGATCTCGAGCACGACCCATCCGACGGTGGGATTGGTGAACAGCTGATGCGCCACGGCGTTCCATACGAACAGAACGAGCGCCGCCGCCGAGATGGCCAGGAAAACGCCACGCTTCACCCGATACTCCGTGTACTCCTTCTGCTGGCGTATGTCCCTTAAGTATTCCGCCATTTGGTTCGTGTCGCGCTCGGGCAGCTCGGTTTCCACTTTCTTGCGCAGCAAGGAGGGAATCCCTTCCGACTTCTGCTTGCGGATCTGCTCCGCGTCCTTCTCCAGGAGCTTTTCCTTCATCAGGAGCCGCTCCTCTTCCTCCTTGCGCTCCGCCAGCTTCTCCTGGTAACGCTGCTTGGCGTTGTCCCTGCCCGCCTTCAGGCGCTCCTGCGCCCCGATCAGGTCCGGCTTGCCCGCCTCCCCGTACGCCACGCTGACGAAATAATTCTTGAGCGTCCCCGCGAACTCTTTCTTCGTCTCAATGGAAGCCTGCCGGATGCAGAACGTGTTCTCGTAGGTCTCTTTCTCCATGCCGCCGAAAATCTCGTCCAGCTGCTCTTGCGTGGCGGGAACCGGCTCGCCGTCGCCCTTTTTCAGCCTCAGCGCGGCATCCTTTCCGGAGAAATCGCGCTCAATCGCGTACTCCTCCCCGCCCGACTCGAACCCAATCTCGCCCGCGTACGGCGCGTTCCCGTCCCACGGCGCGTATTGCGGGTTGGCCTGGCGCTGCTTCCCCGGCCCGAAAAGCATCCCGGCGATGAACTGCTGCAAGGTGGATTTCCCCGTCTCGTTTTCCCCATAAATCACGTTCAGCCCCGGGAGCGGGCGGATATTGACATTGTGCAGCTTCCCAAAATTCTTGATCCGTATTTCCGTAATCTTCATTCCGATATCAATGCCTCCACACCATAATTCAGCGCCCGCTTCGCGATCTCATCCTGCGGCCTCTTCTCCAGCTCGGAAATATATTTCCCGATCAGCTGGTCGCCGTAGCGCAGCTTCAAGCCCTCTAAGTCAAACTCCGCCTGGCATCGGTTCACCACCTGCGCTACCCTGCCGATCCGCTCCAGGCTCCGCCCATCCACCTCGCCGAACTTCCCGGGGCCTGTCAGCGTGACCTTGAAAATCTGGTACGGCGGTGACTGGGCTATCCTGCCCTCCACGTATTCCCCCAGCGCCTTCTCCGTGATGTTTCCCGTAAGCTTTAGGTTCAGCGGCACGTATTCGCAATAATGCAAGGGGCAGAACTCCACGCTGCATCGGCCTCCCTCGATTTCCCCCAGGAAATACCCGTGCTCGCCCATGTCCGAGCAGTCAATCGGCTGCAGGGCCCCCGCCATCACGGCGCGGCCGTGAATGTGCTGCATCGGCTTGTGGATATGGCCCAGCGCCGCGTAATCGAAGCCCGCGCCGGTCAAGTCCCTAATACGGAACGGGATATGCCGCTCGTCCCCGCCGTGCGCCAGCAGGATATTGAAATAGCCGTCGTCCTGCGCCTGGATGCCCTGGTAGATATTCCTGGTAATCTCCTTATGCCAGTAGCTCTGCCCGTAGACCCTGACGCGCAGCTGCCCCAATTCCAGCATGCAGATATTCTCGTCCTTTAGGAAGCTCACGTTCTCCCCCCACTGGAACGTGTGGTAGAAGGATTGCGGCCCTAAGTAATCGCGGTTGCCGGCAATCAGGACCACCTGCGTGTCCATGATCCTGGAAAACTGGGCGTTCACCTGCTCTAACTGCCACAAAAGCGGCTGCCCGTGGAACAAGTCCCCCGCTATCAGCAAAAGCTGTGCCTGCTCCTCCTTAGCCCTATTAATCACGTCCACGAAGGCCCTCCAGCTATGCGTTTCCCTTTCCCTGGCCCAAGGCTTGCCCTTGTCCGGCTTCGCGCCAAGATGCACATCCGCGATATGAATGAATTTCATCTCTCTTCTCCCTGCCCGGGCTGCGCCGGCCCCCTGTCGCGATCCGCGGCCGATTCGCTTTCCGTCCTTTCTTTCCATGCAATTTTACACTCTAATCACAAATTATGCAAGGAGGAAATCAGCCGCGCCAGCGCCCCCTCCCCCGCGATGATTTGAGATTTCCGATTGAACCGGATGGGGTTTCGCGTTATAATGGGCGCAAGCGGCGTGGCGCGCCGCGATTTCTCGGGCGCCGTGACGCGGATGTCACGCATATGTGACGCATATGCAATGTGCGTGTCGCGCGTGCGTAATTTGCGTTTCGCGGATGTCATGTGCGTG
>CAZOLD010000054.1:0-3316 GCA_964580595.1 uncultured Eubacterium sp. | reverse complement strand
TGCAATGTGCGTGTCGCGCGTGCGTAATTTGCGTTTCGCGGATGTCATGTGCGTGTCGCGTGCGTGATGTGCGTGTCGCGCGTGCAATGTGCGTGTCGCGCGTGCAATGTGCGTGTCGCGTGACGGAAGATTTGGAAAAAAAGATAGGGAGGAGAATTTCCCATGGATGAGAATGTCATTTACGATCTTTTGCGCAAGCGCGCGGACGAATCGCCGGACGCGGTCGCGGCGTTCGATGAGAACCGCGCCCTGACGAGAGGCGAGCTGGAACGGCTGATCGACACGATTGCCGCGAAAATACCGGACGACGCGAAAAGGGTGGGCATCCTGATGGAGCATTCCGTCGAGATGGTCGCGGCGATTTTCGCCGTCCTGAAAAGCGGGAGGACTTATGTCCCCGTGGAGCCGTTCTTCCCGCGAAAAAGGATTGATTTCATGATGAGGGACGCGGGCGTGGACGTCGTGCTTGCGAACAGCGGGCACAAGGATAAGGCCGGGAAAATCCCATGCATCGTGATTGACCCCGGCATGGAGGCGGAGGACGTTTCCACGCCCTCCATGGCGCTTCCCGACACGATGGCCTATATATTATATACGTCCGGCTCGACGGGACGGCCTAAGGGCGTGGCGGTCCGCAACCGGAATGTCTGCCACTACGTGCGGGCGTTCCAAAACGAATTCCATACGGGCGAGGACGACGCCATGCTGCAATATTCCGTATGCTCGTTCGACATTTTCGTGGAGGAAGTGTTTACCTCGCTCCTCTCCGGCGCGAGGCTGGCAATCCCGTCGGAAGAGACGAAAAGCGACATCCGAAAGCTCATGGCGTTCGTGAAGAAGGAGCGCGTCACCCTAATCAGCGGGTTCCCATACCTGCTGCAGGAAATGAACGGGCTGCCACGGATCCCGGAATGCCTGCGCCTGCTCATCAGCGGCGGCGACGTCCTCCGCGCGAGCTACGTCACGAAATTGATCCGCCAGGTGGAAATATACAATACCTACGGCCCGTCCGAGACGACGGTATGCGCGTCCTACTACCGCTGCAACGGCACGGCCCCCCTCCCGGACGGCACGTATCCTGTCGGGAAGCCTGTCCTCGGCGCGCGGATCGAGATCCTAGACGAGCAGATGCGCCCCGTGGGGGAGGGCGAGACCGGCGAGATCTGCATCCTCGGCGACGGGGTCTCGGCAGGGTATGTCGGGAACCGTCAAAAAGAAAACGAGGCGTTCGTCGCCCGCCCGGACGGGTCCGTCGCGTACCGCAGCGGCGACCTGGGGTATTTCCTGCCGGACGGGAACATCGCCTTCCTTCACCGCAAGGACACGCAGGTGATGATACTCGGGAAAAGGGTGGAGACCGCCGAGGTGGAGAGCGTCCTGTGCAAGTGCCCGGAAGTCGAGGCGGCTGTCGTCCGCCCGTTCACGGACGAGCAGGGCCTGTCCTACATGGTCGCGTATCTCGTCCTGAAGGATCCAAAGGCCGGCCTCTCCACCCTGAAGAAGGAGATGGCGAGGTTTTTGCCGAATTACATGATCCCCGAGTTTTTCGTGCGCATGAACAAGCTGCCGCTGAACGAGAACGGCAAAATCGACGTGGGATCCCTGCCGGTCATCATGAAAGAAGGAAAGATCGCCTGATGGACGTGAGGATCAGGGAGGCCACGGCCCGCGACATCGACCAATTGATGGAATGGCGCATGGAGACGCTTCGCCATGTGTTCGGCACCCTGGAAGATGAGGAGGGCCTTTACGCCGCGAACCTGGATTATTACCGGCGGGAAATCCCGGGCGGGGGCCATGTCGCGGTGTTTGCCGAGGTAGGGCGGGAAACGGCCGGCTGCGGCGGGATATGCCTCTACCGGGAAATGCCATCGCCGGACAACCCGTCGGGGAAATGCGCGTACCTCATGAACATCTACACGCGCGAGGCATATCGCGACCAAGGCGTCGGCAAGGCCATCGTAAGCTGGCTCGTGGCGCGCGCGGGGAGCCTGGGCGTCCAGAAGATTTACCTGGAGTCCACCGAGCAGGGGCGGGCGCTGTATGAGAGCCTCGGGTTTTCCGACATGCGGGGCTATTTGAAATTATAAGGGGAGGACGGCCATGGGAAAACCGATCCAAATGCAGGTAAACGGGAAGAAAATCGCGCTTTACAAGAGCGAAGCCGACGGCGCGCCCATCGTATACGCCAACATGTTCATGGAGGCGGGGCGCGAGGTCTTGAGCGAATGCGTCAAGCTTGGTAGCATGCCGTTCCATTTCGCCTCCATCACCGGGATGCGCTGGGACGAGGAGCTTTCGCCGTGGGCGCACGGCCCGGTAGTGGACAAAAGCGATCATTTCACCGGCGAAGCGGACTCCTACGTCCGCTGCATGACGGAGGAAATCCTCCCGCTCGTGGAGGAAGGAATAAAAAATCCGCCTTACCGCGTCCTGGCCGGATATTCCATGGGCGGGCTGTTCGCCCTGTACGCGCCGTATCTCACGGACGCGTTCTCAAGGATAGCGTCGGCATCCGGCTCCGTGTGGTATCCTGATTTCGTGGCATTTGCGCGGGAGCATGGCTTCCCGCGGAATCCGGACGCGATATACCTCTCCCTCGGGGATTTGGAGAGCCGCGTGGCGAACCCGCATCTGCGCCGCACGGAGCAATGCATGCGCGAGCTGCTCTCGATTTACCAAGAGAAGGCGATCCCCTCCACGTTCGAATTGAATCCCGGAAACCACTACAAAGACGCGGCGCTCCGCCTGGCGAAAGGCATCGCGTGGTGCTTGTCACAGTAAGCCCCCATGCCCCGCAAGCGGGGCGCCACCATGGATGAAAACCCGCGGATTGGCCCGCGGCGGTGCGGCTCTCGCAATCCTGCCCGTATCCGCAATCCGTGCGCCGCCATGGATGAAAGCCCATGGACTGGCCCGCGGGCGGTGCGGCTCTCGCAATCCTGCCCGTATCCGCAATCCGTACTGTCGCCCTCATACGGGTTAGCATCGCGAATATCCACGTGGATTGGCCCGCAAGCAGTCCGGCATATGCGAAAATAAAAAAACAAAAAAAAAGAAGCGGCGCATCCAAGCTGCCGCTTCTCGACGTTCTCCTTTTCGAGGCTCCCATCGAAGCCACCCTTATGAGGGCTTTTTGACACCATCCCTTTCCAAAGCCCCTCTTCCTAAAGGAGCCCACTCCCAAGGTCCCTCTTCCTAAGAGCCTCTCCTCAAATTCCTCTCCTTGAAAAACTCTTTTTAACGCTCTCTTCTTTTAAATAAACTCCCCGAGTAGGGCTCGAACCTACAACCCTTCGGTTAACAGCCGAATGCT
>CAZOLD010000053.1:2225-9270 GCA_964580595.1 uncultured Eubacterium sp. | reverse complement strand
GCACTACATGCCGGGCCTGCGCAGCCAGCTGGTGACGCATCGCATCTTCACGCCGTTTGATTTCCGCGATGAGCTGAACGCCTATCAAGGTTCGGCATTCTCGGTGGAGCCGATCCTGACGCAAAGCGCCTGGTTCCGGCCGCATAATCGCGATAAGAATATTAACAATCTCTACCTGGTCGGTGCAGGCACCCATCCGGGCGCGGGTATTCCGGACTTTTCTGGCCATCCCGTCCGGACGCGGGCATGGCGCGTCCTCTGCGTTCAGCGCGACTTGCGGTTGGCGAATTCCGTGCTGAACTTGGATTGCATGATTTTCTGGCTGCTGTACAGGCCATAGTAACCGGAGAGCATGTACCCGATGGAAACCGACAGCAGGTAATACGGCATCCCTTCCATCCCGAACATCTCAAAGCAGATGAGCAGGGAGGAAATCGGGCAGTTGGTGACCCCGCAGAACAAGGCGGCCATGCCGCAGGCGGTGCACAGCCTCGGGGAGAACCCGGTGATCTCCCCGTACAGGCAGCCGAATGTCGCCCCCACGAAAAGGGACGGAACGATTTCCCCGCCCTTGAACCCGGCGCTGAGCGTCACGGCGGTGAACAGCATTTTCAGCAGGAACGCCCAGGTCGACGTGTGGCCGGTCTCGAAGCAGCGGGCTATGACGGGCATTCCCGTGCCGTTGTAATCCTGGTTCCCGACGATGAGGGTCAAGACTAAGAGCAGGGCGCCGCCGGAAAACGTGCGGAATATCTGGTTCGGGAAATATTTCTTGTACAGCCGCTCGCTGGCCTGGAGCATCATGCAAAAGAGCGTGCTCAGCCCCGCGCACAGTGCGGCTAAGATGGCGATCCGTATCCCGGACCCGAGCGAGAATACCGGGAAGATCTCCAGCGGGAAGCGCTCCGCCTCCACGTGGAAATACCGCGCGGTGACGCTTGCCGCGAGGGAAGAGACCGTGCAAGGCACGAGCGCCGCGTAATGCATGATCCCGACGCTGACCACTTCCATGGAGAAGATGGCCGCCGCCGCGGGGGTGCCGAATAGCGTGGAAAATGCCGCGCTCATGCCGCACATGATGGTGATGTGGATGTCTTTCTCATCGATCTTTAGCAGGTTCCCGAGGGAATTGCCGATGCTGCCGCCAAGCTGCAGGGCGGCGCCTTCCCGCCCGGCGGATCCGCCGAAGAGATGGGTGATGAAGGTCGAGACGAAGATGAGGGGAGCCCGCCTTAAGGGGATCCGCTCGTCAGTCTGGATGGCGGATATGATGATGTTCGTGCCGGCGTCCTTCTCGATGTGGAGAAGCCGGTAGGAGCCCGCTATGGCCAGCCCCGCGAAGGGCAGGAGGAAAATCAGCCCGGGGTAGGAGGCCCTGGCGTTGGCCGCGAAGACCAGGCAATGGTGGAAGAGGGAGCTGACAGACCCCACGAGGACGCCGGCGATAATGGAGAACAGGACCCATTTCGTGAAAAAGAGGGCGCGATCCGCCACATGCCGGATCCTTTCCTGCAGTTCGATATCGTTCATCCAAAAGACCTCCTGACGGCAGAGCGCGGGCTGCCATGTCGCTTTTCCCGCTATGGCCCGCGGGCAGGCCGCGGGCGGAAACCCGCGCTGTCACTAGGAATAGCATAGTACAGTTCCGCGGGTTTTTCAAGTAGGGGTTTTCAACTTGGGCGTTATGGTGTATCATTAGGATGTCGTTCGGGTGGCTATAGGTTTTACGGGAGGATGAGAGGGACTATGGATAAGATTTTGCTGATTGACGATAGCATGATACAGCTTCGGATCCTGGAGGGGATGCTTCGGAAAGATTACGAGATCATCATGGCGACTTCCGGGTTTGAGGGGATTGACGCCGCGCGCAAGCAGCTGCCGGACTTGATCCTTTTGGATTACGACATGCCGGTGATGGGCGGGCGCGAGACCCTGAAGAACCTGCGGGAAGGGGAGGACACGAAGGACATCCCCGTGATTTTCCTGACGGGCGTGGACGAGCGCGATGAGATAGAGGCGGTTTTGCGCCTCCGGCCGCAGGGGTATCTCTTAAAGCCGGTGGACCAGGACAGGCTGTTTGACACGATTAGGAAGACCCTGGCAAAGAGGGGGACGTGAGCGGGCGGGCCGCGTGGCTTAGCGGCCCGCGGCGCATGGCGGCGTCCCGGCGCGGGCCGCCCGGATGGAGGTTCGGATGGAGAATACGGGCATTTTAAAACCGCGGGTCCTGATTGTGGACGACGCGGAAGGGCAGCGTTTCCTGCTTCGGAATATCGTGATGGAGATGGGGTGCATGCCGGTGCTCGCGGAGAGCGGCGAGCAGGCGCTCAAGGTGTTCCCGAGATGCTCCCCCGCGGTCGTCCTTTTGGACGTGTCCATGCCGCAGATGGACGGGTATGAGGTGTGCAGGGCGCTGAAAGAGGATTTGGGCGCGGGCGGCGTCCCCGTCCTTTTTGTTTCCGGATTTGAGGACGAGGGGGAGATCGTGAAGGTATTCGAGGCGGGAGGCGCGGATTACGTCAAGAAGCCGTTCATCCCCGAGGTCGTCAAGGCGCGGGTGGGGCTGCAGCTAGAGCTCGTCAGGGCGCGCGAAGAGCTGGCCGGTCTGAGGGAAGGAAGAAGGGACGGGGAATAGCAGGATGGAAAGAGTGATGATTCCGGAAAAGGAGCAGCTGTGGATCGAGTGCAGCATGCTGGTGTTCTACGGGGCGTACAGCGTGGCGATGACGGTTTTCGCCCTGTGGTACGACTGGCCGGCATGGCTGGTGGCGGTGACGGACGCCAGCTTCCTGTTCGGCCTGCTCTTGCATGCGATGCGGATCCGCAGCTATGAGTTCCGCTCATGGTACCTAGCGAGCGTGATGGAGATCAGCGTGATTTTCTTTTCGATATGCATACGCAGCTACACGCTTTCCGTGCCGCTCTTGCTGACGCTGTCCGTGGCATATGCCCTTTACAACATTCCGGAGATGACGTACCTGTCCGTTTCCGGGGCCACTTTCCTGGCCCTTTACCATATCTTCATCGCGCAGACGGTGGACATGTCGTCGGAGAGGACGCGCATCTTGGTCATTTTTGAGGTTTTGTGCGTCTACCTGACGCAGCATGTCGCGCATGTCTTAGTCAAGAAGCGGCTGTACAGCATCAGCCGGCAGCAGGAAACCATCCTTTCGCTGCAGGAGGCGGAGCACAGCAAGGACGATTTCCTGGCGAACGTCAGCCATGAGATCCGCACGCCGGTCAACACCATCTGCGGGATGAGCGAGATCGTGCTCCGGGAGGACCTCGCGGACGAGGTGCGCTCCGACATTTTCAGCATCCAGTCGGCCGGGCGCAACCTTTTGTCCATCGTCAACGACGTCTTGGATTTCACGGAAATGCAGTCCGGCAACCTGACCCTGGCAGAGGAGACATATAACATCACGTCCACGCTGAACGACATCATCAACATGTCCATGTCGCGCATCAGCGGGAAGCAATTGGAGCTGATCGTGGACTGCGACGCGCAGATCCCCTGCAGCCTGTCCGGGGACGAGCAGAAGATCCGCCGCGTCATCATGAACCTTGTGAACAACGCGCTGAAATTCACGTCCGAGGGGTATGTCGCCCTGGAGATGTCCTCCCGCCGCACGGAATACGGCATCAACCTCGTGGTGAAGGTGAAGGACACCGGGATCGGGATGGACGAGGAGAGCTTAGAGAAGCTCTTCACGAGCTTTAATCAGGTGGACACGAGGCGCGACCGCCAGGAGGGCGGGATCGGCCTTGGCCTCGCGATCTCCCAGGCCATCGTTGACATGATGGGAGGGTTCATCATCGCCTCTAGCGAGTACGGGAAGGGGAGCGAGATCCAGTTCACCATCCCGCAGAAGGTCGTGGACGATTCGCCGATCGCGCACGTCGCCAACCCGGAAAGCGTCAATGCCGCGATCTTCATCGACATGGAGGGTTATGGCAAGCCGGAGGTTAGGGAGGAGTACAGCGGCGTCATTTACCATATCATCCGGCAGCTCCAGGTGAAATGCCACATCTGCCAGAATTTCCCGGAGCTGAAGCGCAGGATGCAGCGGGAGACATTCACCCATATTTTCATCAGCTTCGGGGAATACGAGGAGAACATGGAATATTTCGACAAGGTTTCCGAGTCCTCGAGCGTCATAGCCGTGATTGACCGCATGGACGACGTCAGGATACGGAACCCGAAAATCCGCCGCCTGTACAAGCCGTTTTTCGTCCTGCCGTTCGTCATGGCGCTCAATAACGAGAGGCTGACGCAGGGGATGGATTCCACCTATTCCCACAGGGGCAGGTTCATCGCGCCGGACGTGAGCGTGCTCCTCGTGGACGATAACATGATGAACATCCGCGTGTTAGAAGGGCTGCTGGCGCCCTACCAGGTCAAGGCCGCGATGGCGACGAGCGGGGCGGAGGCCTTAGAGAAGATCGAGTCCATGAGCTACGACGCGGTTTTCATGGATCACATGATGCCGGAAATGGACGGGATCGAGACGTTGCACAGGATTCGCCAGAAGCAGGGCAATTATTTCAAGAAAATCCCGGTTATCGCGGTGACGGCCAACGCGGTCGGGGGCATGAGGGAAGTCTACCTGAACGAAGGGTTCCAGGACTTCATGGCCAAGCCGATCGAGGTTTCCGTCCTAGAGCGCGTGCTGCGCCGGAACCTGCCGCAGGAGAAGCTCATCCCCGTGGAGGATGGGATGGCGGAGGAAAGCCCCGCGGGGACGGATTCGGGACAAGGCATTGGCGCGGGGGACGGCGTGAAGGAAGGCGGCGCCAGAGAAGGGAGCGGCGCGGCGCGCGGATCTTCCCGCGGACCAGTTCGACGAGGAAGCGGGCATGAGGTATTGCGGCGGATATGAGAATTATGTCCGCATCCTCCAGCTGAACTGCGAGAACGGGCAGGAGGACATGGACAAGATCCGCAAGAGCTACGAGTCAAAGGATTGGCGGAATTATACGGTATTTGTCCACGCGTTGAAGAGCACGATGCGAAGCATCGGGGTGGACAAGCTCTCTTCCATGGCGAAAGAGTTAGAGAAGGCAGGCAAGGAGGGGCAGGAAAGCTACATCCTAGAGCACCACGGCGAGATGATGGAGGAATACGCGCATATCTTAGGATTGCTAAAGGAAAGCAGGACCGTATGCCCGCAGGAGGAAGAGGCGGCAGAGGACGGCACGGAGCCGCTCGATGAGTCGGACATGGACCGCATCGCGCAGGAGTTTGAGGATGCCGCCTACGCGTTTGACGGCGACCAGATGAAGATCATCGTGGAATACCTCTCGGAATGCAGCTACCTTGGGCGTCCGGTCAAGAGGTACTTAGAGCCCATCTCGCGAAAGATCGAGATGTTGGATTACCTGTCGGCGTCGGAGGCGGTGACGCGCCTGAAGGACAAAATCAAGGAGGGATAAGGCCTTCGCGCGCGAATCGCGGCTCACAGTGGGAAAGGTGTGTGGGAAATGCTTGAAAAAATAAGGGAAATGCTCTTAGGCAAGGATTTGGATCTGCACACGCAGCTGCTCCGCATGATCCTGACCGTGGCCATGGCGGTTACCTCGGTTTCTATCGTGGCGGGCGTGCTGCTAGACGACCCTCTCCGCAATATTCTCCCGCTGGCAATCATGATGGCGCTCACCTATGCCATATCCAAGGTGGCGTTCAAATACCATAAGATCGACATCGCGGCTGTCCTCTTCGGCATATTGCTGATATGCGTCCTGTTCCCGCTGATGTTCTTCCTGAGCGGCGGGATTGGCGGCGGCGCGACGGTCTGGTTCGTGCTGGGGCTGCTCTACGTGTTCATCATGTTCCGGGGGTACAGCCTCGGCGTGTTCCTGCTGCTGGCGGTCCTCTCCGACGTGCTCACGTATATCGTCGCCTACCAGAACCCGGGGCTCGTGACCCCGCTCGGGTCGAAGTCCGCGATTTATTACGACTCCCTGTTCGGCGTGCTCGCGGTCGGGATAGCGGTCGGCATGGTCATGCGCTTCCAGCTAAGGCTTTATGAGGAGGAGCGGAACCTTTCGCGCAAGCAGAAAGAGGAGATCGAGCAGATCAGCAAGTCCAAGGATGCCTTCTTCACGAACATGAGCCATGAGATCCGCACGCCGATCAATACGATCATCGGCTTGAACGAGATGATCTTGCGGGAGAATATCTCGGATGAGGTGGCGGAGGATGCCATCCATGTGAAGAACGCGAGCAAGATGCTTCTGACGCTGATTAACGACATCCTGGATTTTTCCCAGATTGAGAGCAAGCGCATGTCCATCGTGCCCGCGCCCTATAGGATTGCCGGCTTGATCGACGATGTTGTGGACCTGGTCCAGCTGCGGGCCAGGGAGAAGGGCCTGGATCTGTACGTCGAGGTGGACAGCGCCATCCCGTCCGTGCTCATGGGCGACGAGGTGCGCATCAAGCAAGTGCTGACGAACCTCATGACAAATGCCGTGAAATACACGGAGAAGGGGTCCGTGAGGCTGGACGTGAGAGGGGAGGAGGCAGGGCAGGATACGGTCCGCCTCTCCATCGCGGTCACGGACACCGGGATCGGGATCAAGAAAGAGGACATGGAGATCCTTTATGATTCCTTCCAGAGGCTTGACTTAGAGAAGAACCGCAAGGTCGAGGGGAGCGGGTTAGGCTTGGCGATCACGAAGCAGCTGGTGAGCCTGATGGGCGGGAAGCTGACCGTGGACAGCATTTACACGAAGGGGACGGTATTTACCGTCATCCTAGACCAGCCCGTCATTGACAAGGCACCAGTCGGGAACCTTAACTTTGAGCGCAGGATTATCGGGAACAGGAGCAATTACTACAAGCAGCTGTTCGAGGCGCCGATGGCGAAAATTTTGATTGTCGACGACGACGAGACGAACCTCCTCGTCGCGGAGAAGCTGTTGCGCGCCACGAAGGTCTCGTTAGACAAGGCCAGGAGCGGCCGGGAATGCCTGGAAATGATGGAGAAGAAGACCTATCATGCCGTCCTTCTAGACAGCCTGATGCCCGACATGGACGGCTTGG
>CAZOLD010000053.1:0-2215 GCA_964580595.1 uncultured Eubacterium sp. | reverse complement strand
TGGAGACGCTGCGCGAGATCCGCAGGAGGGAGAACAAGTTGAGCCGGCAGACCCCGGTCATCGTGCTCACGGCGGACACGACGGGGGAGCGGCGTTACCTAGAGGGCGGGTTCGACGGCTACCTCGCGAAGCCCATCGAGGGGCGCAGGATGGAGGCGGAAATCCTAAAGTTCCTGCCCGACGAGATCCTGGAATACCAGATGGGGGAGGAGGAGCACGGGCAGCCGCGCGAGGCGGGCCAGGGCGTCCTGCGCAGGCACCATAAGAAAATCCAGATCTCGACGGATTGCGCGAGCGACCTGTCGAAGGAGTACCTGGAGCGGTATGACGTCAAGATGATGTACCATTTCATCCGGACGGACCAGGGCGTGTTCCGGGATACCGTGGAAATCGACGCCTACAACCTTTCCCGCTACCTGTCCCATCCGGGGAACAAGGCTGTCGCGGTCAGCGCGTCGGTGGAGGAGTACGAGGCGTTTTACGCGGAGAGCCTGACGGAGGCGGAGGAGCTGATCCACATCTCCCTCGCGGAAAAGGTGGGGACAAGCTGCCAGAACGCCCGCGTGGCCGCTGAGGGGTTTGACCATGTTCATGTCATCGAAGCCGGGCATGTCTCCTGCGGGATGGGCTTGCTGGTGCTCACGGCATGCACGCTCCTGCGGAATGGATGCACTAACGTGGAGGAGCTTTGCTCCAGGATCAACGCCACGAAGCAGCGGATCGAGACGAGCTTCCTCATGCCGGATATCCGGCCGTATTACGAAAGCGGGTACGCGAGCAAAGCGGCCGAGGCGTTCTTTAGTAAATTGAATTTATATCCGATATTAATGGCAAGGCAAAGCCGGCTTAAGATCGTCTGCTTCGACTTCGGGAAACCGGAGGCCGCGAAGCGGCGCTACGTCCGGCATTTGTTCCGGCGCAAGAACCGGATCGACACGCGCGTCGCGGTCATCACGCACGCGGGATGCACGATCCGGGAGCAGAAGGAATTCGTGGACGAGGTCATGGCCTGCGTCCCGTTCCAGAAAATCATCATGGAGAAGGCATCCGTCTCTTGCGCGAGCAACGGGGGGATCGGCACGATGGGGATTGCCTACCTGCTGAAAGAAGGGGAAGAAGAGTACCGGCCATGAGCCGGGGAACAAGGAGGAGATGCGAATGAACACGAATGGAATCGGAAACACGTACGCGCAGGCGGTGGAACGGACAGGGAAGAACGGGACGTCGCAGAGGGAGATCGGCAGCCCGAACCTAAGCGAGAGGGCGCAGAAGTATTATGATCAGCTGAAGAAGAAATATTCCAACATGGATTTCATCCTGGTGAGCGAGGACCAGAAGAATCAGGCGGAGGCGAACGTCGGGAAATACGCGAGCGACAAAGAGCTTATCGTCTTGATTGACGAGGATAAGATCGAGAAGATGGCGGCGGACGAGAGCTACCGCAAGAAATACGAGGGAATCCTAAGCAACGCGACGTCCCAGCTTTCGCAGATGAAGGACAGCCTTGGCAGCAGCGCGGACGCGGTGAAGTCCTTTGGGATGAAGTTCAACGACAACGGGACGGCGTCCTTCTTCGCCGTGATCGACAAGTCGCTCGCGGCGCAAAGGGAGCGCATCGAGGAGAAGGCGTCGCAGAACTTAGACGACCGCAGGAAGGCGCGGAGGCAGGAATGGGAGGACCGTGTCGGGAGGCCGGACGGCGCGAAGGGCCGTAGGGATGAGGACAGCGTGACGGTCGAGGCATCGTCCTGGGAGGAGCTAAAGAAGAAGATCGAAGGCATGATCGGCGGAATCTGGGGAGACTCAGTCAGGAGCGAGCAGGAGAGCTGGATCGGGCAGGGGTTTGATTCCACGATCTGACGGCGGGCAGCCTATCCCCCGCGCCGCGAATCTTTTGCGTGCCCGGCGGCGCGGGCGGCATGGCCGAAATCGAAAAATTGGTTGACAACCGCAGGGGCATCGAATATAATATGACTTGCGTCGCAATGCCACGGCATTGCTCCCGGGGTGTGGCTCAGCTTGGCTAGAGCGCCTGGTTTGGGACCAGGAGGCCGCAGGTTCGAATCCTGTCACCCCGAGATGCGGGTGTAGTTCAATGGCAGAACACCAGCCTTCCAAGCTGGACACGTGGGTTCGATTCCCATCACCCGCTGTGTGTCCGTAGCTCAGTTGGATAGAGCAACGGCCTTCTAAGCCGTGGGTCGGGGGTTCGAAT
>CAZOLD010000052.1:3985-9499 GCA_964580595.1 uncultured Eubacterium sp. | reverse complement strand
CGGACCAGGCGCGGACAATCCGCATCCCGGTGCATATGGTGGAGACCATCAACAAGCTGATCCGCGTTTCCAGGCAGCTGCTGCAGGAGCTGGGGCGCGAGCCGACGCCGGAAGAGATTGCCGAGGAGATGAACATGCCGGTGTCGAGGGTCCGGGAAATCCTAAAGATCTCCCAGGAGCCGGTGTCCTTAGAGACGCCGATCGGCGAGGAGGAGGACAGCCACCTGGGGGACTTCATCCAGGACGACTACGTCCCGGTCCCGGCGGACGCGGCGGCGTTCACGCTCTTAAAGGAGCAGCTCGTGGAGGTCTTAGGGACGTTGACGGAGCGGGAGCAGAAGGTGCTGCGTCTGCGGTTCGGCTTAGACGACGGGCGCGCGCGGACGCTTGAGGAGGTCGGCAAGGAATTCAATGTCACGCGGGAGCGGATCCGCCAGATTGAGGCGAAGGCCCTCCGCAAGCTGCGCCACCCGAGCCGGAGCCGCAAGCTGAAGGATTACCTGGACTGACATGGCGCGCTTATCGAAGCGGCTTATGGCGGTCGCCGCGCTGGCCGGGAAATGCGAGACCGCCGCGGACGTCGGGACGGATCACGCTTACGTGCCGATTTGGCTGGTTTCCCACGGGAACGCCCAAAGGGCGATCGCGTTAGACGTGAACGAAGGCCCGCTGGGGAGAGCTAGGGAGAACATCGCCCGCCACGGGCTGGGGGATAAAATCGAGGCCAGGCTCTCCGACGGCCTGTCCGCCCTGGCGCCCGGGGAGGCGGACGTCATCGTGGCGGCCGGGATGGGCGGGGCGCTGCTGCAGCGCATCTTGACGGAGGGCCGGGAGGCCGCGTTCGCCGCGATGTCCTTGGTGCTGCAGCCGCAATCCGAGCTTTTCGCGTTCCGGCAGTTCCTTTGGGAAAATGGATATGAGATCATGGCGGAGGACATGGTGGAGGAATATGGGAAATATTACCCCATGCTCTCCGTCCGCCCGGGAGGCCGGAAAAGGGAGGCCGGCGGCGCGGACCGGATCTCCTTAAAATTCGGGCCTTGCCTGCTTAAGCGGCGGCATCCGGTCCTAAGGCAATACCTGCTGCGGCAGGAAAGGGTGCAGGAGGAAATCCTGAGGAGCTTAAAGGAGAACGCCAGGCGCGCCATGCCGGAAAGGGAGGGAGAGGCGGAGCGCGATCTGGCCGACATCCGGGCCGCCCTTAGGCGTTTCTAAGGCGCGACAGCGCCCATGAAATTTGAAAAAACAGTTGACTACCCAATAGGGAATAAAGTAAAATAGAAGCGGGTTTGGCGGAGTTTGCTTTATGCGTTTTTCCCATAAAACAAACAGATGCGGGCGCGGTTTTTGTCACAAATTAATAATAAAAAGTAGGAGGTTATGTCATGAAGCTACAAAAAAATTACAAATTTTGGTTTTGTACCGGATCTCAGGACCTGTACGGGGACGAATGCCTGAGAAATGTAGCGGAGCACTCCAGGATTATCGTAGAGCAGTTGAATAAATCCGGGGTGCTTCCGTTCGAAGTGGTGCTCAAGCCGACGCTGATTACGAACGAGGTAATCAGGAAGACCTTCAACGAAGCGAACATTGACGAGGAGTGCGCGGGGGTAATCGTATGGTGCCATACCTTCTCCCCGGCGAAGTCCTGGATCCTGGGGCTTCAGGAATACCGCAAGCCCTTGCTCCACCTCCACACGCAATTCAATGAGGAGCTTCCGTACGACACCATTGACATGGACTTCATGAACGAGAACCAATCCGCGCACGGCGACCGCGAATGGGGGCACATGGTGACGCGCATGGGCATCGAGCGCAAGGTCGTGGTAGGGCATTGGAGCAGCAAGGAAGTGCAGGAGAAGATCGCTTCCTGGATGCGCACGGCCATCGGCATCGTGGAGAGCAGCCATGTGCGCGTGATGCGCGTGGCGGACAACATGCGCAACGTTGCGGTGACGGAAGGCGACAAGGTAGAGGCGCAGCTGAAGTTTGGCTGGGAAGTGGACGCGTATCCGGTGAACGAGATCGCGGAAGCCGTGGCGGCCGTTTCCGAATCCGACACGAACGCGCTTGTGGATGAGTATTATGACAAATACGAGATCCTCCTTGAGGGCAGGGATCCGGAGGAGTTCAAGAGGCATGTCGCGGTGCAGGCCCAGATCGAGATCGGGTTCGAGCGCTTCTTAGAGGAGAAGAATTACCAGGCGATCGTGACGCACTTCGGCGATCTTGGCGCGCTAAAGCAGCTCCCGGGCCTCGCGATCCAGAGGCTGATGGAGAAGGGGTACGGCTTCGGCGCGGAGGGCGACTGGAAGGTCGCGGCGATGGTGCGCGTGATGAAGCTCATGACCGCCGGCATGAAGGACGCGAAGGGGACCTCCATGCTGGAGGATTACACGTACAACCTGGTGCCGGGCAAGGAAGGGATCTTAGAGGCGCACATGCTTGAGATTTGCCCGTCCATCGCGGACGGCCCGATCAGCATCAAGTGCCAGCCGCTTTCCATGGGCGACAGGGAGGATCCGGCGCGTCTCGTGTTCACGGCGAAGGAGGGCACGGGCATCGCGACGTCCTTGATTGACCTAGGCGACCGGTTCCGCCTGCTGATCAATACCGTGGATTGCAAGAAGACGGAAAAGCCGATGCCGAAGCTCCCGACGGCGACCGCGTTCTGGACTCCGCAGCCGAACCTGGCGGTTGGCGCGGAAGCGTGGATTTTGGCGGGCGGCGCGCACCATACGGCATTCACCTACGACTTGACGGCTGAGCAGATGGGCGATTGGGCCGCGGCCATGGGCATCGAGGCGGTCTACATCGACAAGGATACCAACATTCGCGACTTCAAGAAGGACTTGATGTTGGGGAACGTGGTTTATGGGAAGTGATTTGTTTCCACAGCAGAGGGAGAAAGCGAGGAAGCGAGAATGAAATTATTTATAGACACGGCCAATGTGGATGATATCCGTAAGGCGAACGAGATGGGCGTGATTTGCGGCGTCACGACCAACCCTTCCTTGATCGCGAAGGAGGGGCGGGATTTCAACGAGGTGATCAAGGAAATCACGACCATCGTGGACGGGCCCATCAGCGGCGAGGTCAAGGCGACGACGGTAGACGCGGAGGGCATGGTGCGGGAAGGGCGCGAGATCGCGGCCATCCACCGCAACATGATCGTGAAGATCCCGATGACCGCGGAGGGACTGAAAGCGGTGAAGATCTTGTCCTCGGAAGGCATCAAGACCAACGTGACGCTGATTTTCACCGTGAATCAGGCGCTCCTAGCGGCGCGGGCCGGGGCGACCTTCGTCTCCCCGTTCCTGGGCAGGCTTGACGACGCCAACCAAAGGGGCGTCGGCCTGATTGAGGACATCGCCGCCGTTTTTGGCAATTACGGCCTGGATACGGAGATTATCGCGGCGAGCATACGCAACCCGATCCACGTGACGGAGTGCGCGCTGGCGGGCGCGGACATCGCGACCGTGCCGTTTTCCGTGATCATGCAGATGACGAAGCATCCCATGACCGATCTCGGGATTGAGAAATTCCAGAAGGATTACAGGGCGGTCTTTGGCGATTGACAGTTTGGGCGTTTGGTTTATAGAGAAATAAGGCAAAGGAGATTTTTTCATGGATAATTTGGAACTTCAGAAAACAGCCGTTGAGATCCGCAAGGGCATCGTGACGGCCGTGCATGCCGCGAAGGCAGGGCATCCCGGCGGATCGCTCTCTTCGGCGGATGTGTATACGTATCTTTACTTTGAGGAAATGAACATTGACCCGAAGGATCCGAAGAAGGCGGACCGCGACCGCTTCGTGCTCTCGAAGGGGCATACCGCGCCGGGGCTTTATTCCACGCTCGCGAACCGCGGGTACTTCCCGGTGGAGGATTTGAAGACGCTGCGCCAGATCGGGTCGCATCTGCAGGGGCATCCCTGCCTGCAGCACACGCCGGGCATCGACATGTCCAGCGGATCCCTAGGGCAGGGGATTTCCGCCGCCGTCGGGATGGCGCTCTCCGCGAAGCTGAGCAATGACAGCTACCGCGTCTACACGCTCTTAGGCGACGGCGAGCTCCAGGAGGGGCAGGTCTGGGAGGCTTCCATGTTCGCGGGCCACAGGAAGTTAGACAACTTAGTCGTGATCGTGGACAACAACGGGCTGCAGATCGACGGGAGGATTGACGACGTCTGCTCTCCCTACCCGATTGACGAGAAATTCAAGGCATTCAATTTCCATGTCGTCAACGTCGCGGACGGCAACGATTTCGACCAGCTCCGCGCCGCCTTCAAGGAAGCGAGGGAGACGAAAGGGATGCCGACGGCGATTATCATGAAGACCGTCAAGGGCAAGGGTGTCTCCTACATGGAGAACCAGGCGGGATGGCACGGCAAGGCGCCGAATGACGAGGAATACGCGATTGCGATGGAAGAATTAGGGAAAGCAGGTGAAGCATTATGCCAGAAGTAAAGAAAATAGCGACCAGGGAGAGCTACGGGAACGCTCTGGTGGAGCTGGGGAAGGAACATGAGAATCTGGTAGTGTTGGATGCTGATCTTGCGGCGGCTACCAAGACTGGCGTGTTCAAGAAGGCGTTCCCGGAAAGGCATATCGATTGCGGGATTGCCGAGTGCAACATGATGGGCATCGCGGCGGGGATCGCGACGACGGGGAAGGTGCCGTTTGTCAGCTCCTTTGCCATGTTCGCGGCGGGCAGGGCGTTCGAGCAGGTCCGCAATTCCGTCGGGTACCCGCATCTGAACGTGAAGATCGGCGCGACGCACGCGGGGATTTCCGTCGGCGAGGACGGCGCGAGCCACCAATGCAACGAGGATATCGCCCTGATGCGCACGATCCCGGGGATGACGGTCATTAATCCGTCGGACGACGTGGAGGCGAAGGCGGCCGTGAAGGCGGCTTACGAGATGGAAGGGCCGGTTTACCTAAGGTTCGGGCGGCTGGCCGTCCCGGTCATCAACGACAGGCCGGATTATAAGTTCGAGATAGGGAAAGGCGTTCTCTTAAGGGAAGGCACGGACGTCACGATCGTGGCGACGGGGCTTTGCGTGGGCGCGTCCTTAGAGGCCGCGGAGAAGCTTGCGGCTGACGGGATCAGCGCGGAGGTCATCAACATCCATACGATCAAGCCGCTAGACGAGGAGATCATTATCCGTTCGGCGAAGAAGACGGGCAAGGTCGTCACGGCGGAGGAGCATTCCATCATCGGGGGATTGGGAAGCGCCGTCTGTGATTGCCTGTGCGCGAACGCGCCGACCCCGGTATGCAAGATTGGCGTGAACGACGTTTACGGGGAGTCCGGCCCGGCGGTGAAGCTCTTAGAGAAATACGGGCTTGACGCGCAGGGGATTTACGAGAAAGTGAAGGCTTTCGCGTAGGAACGGCAGGCGGGAAGGCCGCGGCCTCGCTAGGCGGGCGCCGCGGCATGGCCGCCATGGCCATATGGCCATGGAAGAGAGAAGGTTGGAGGAATCGTTATCATGGACAAGAATCGTATCA
>CAZOLD010000052.1:0-3975 GCA_964580595.1 uncultured Eubacterium sp. | reverse complement strand
GAGGATATTCAGAAAGGGAGGACTGCCTTAGGGATTGAGTTTGGATCGACCAGGATCAAGGCGATCCTCACGGGGAGCGACAATGCCCCGATCGCGTCCGGGGCGCATGACTGGGAGAACCGGTATGAGAACCATATCTGGACCTACAGCCTAGACGCGATCTGGAACGGACTGCAGGATTGCTATTCCAAGATGGCGGCGGATGTGAAGGCGCAGTACGGCATCGCGTTAGAGACGGTTGGCGCTCTAGGGTTCAGCGCGATGATGCACGGTTACATGGCCTTTGATAAGGAGGGCAAGCTCTTAGTTCCGTTCCGCACGTGGCGGAACACCATCACGGAGGAGGCGTCTAAGAAGCTGACGGAGGTGTTCCAGTTCAATATCCCGCAGAGGTGGAGCATCGCGCATCTCTACCAGGCGATTTTGAACGGGGAGGAGCATGTGGGCTCGATCGCGTATTTCACGACGCTTGCCGGATACGTGCATTGGAAGCTGACCGGGGAGAAGGTCCTAGGCGTGGGCGAGGCCTCCGGCATGTTCCCGATTGACATCGCCACGAAGGATTTTGACAAGAAGATGATGGGCCAGTTCGATGACTTGATCGCGTCTAAGAACTACCCGTGGAAGTTAGAGGATATCATCCCGAAGGTATTGGTGGCCGGCCAGAATGCGGGCACGCTTACCGAGGAGGGGGCGAAGCTTTTGGACGTGAGCGGCACGCTCCGGGCAGGCATCCCGGTTTGCCCGCCGGAAGGCGACGCGGGGACGGGCATGACGGCCACGAAGAGCGTGGAGAAGCGCACCGGGAATGTTTCCGCGGGAACGTCCGTGTTTGCCATGGCCGTGCTTGAGGACAATCTGAAGAAGGTGCATCCGGAGATTGACTTAGTCACGACGCCGGACGGCAGCCCGGTGGCGATGGTTCATTGCAACAATTGCACCTCGGACCTCAATGCCTGGGTCGGCCTCTTCAAGGAATTCGCGGAGAGCTTCGGCATCGAGGTGGACATGACGGAGCTGTTTTCCGTATTGTACAACAAGGCCTTGGAAGGCGACGCGGATTGCGGCGGCCTGCTGGCGTACAATTATTTCTCGGGCGAGCATGTCACGGGATTCGAGGAGGGGCGCCCGCTTTTCGTGCGCACGCCGGATGGCAAGTTCAATCTCGCGAACTTCATGCGCGTGCACCTGTTCACGGCGCTGGGCGCGCTGAAGACGGGCTTGGATATCCTGATGAAGGAAGAGAACGTCAAGCTGGATGTGCTGATGGGGCATGGCGGTCTCTTTAAGACAAAGGGCGTGGGCCAGAAGATCATGGCGGCTGCCGTGAACACCCCGGTTTCCGTGATGGAGACGGCGGGAGAAGGTGGAGCGTGGGGGATTGCCCTCCTAGCTTCCTACATGGTGAACAAGGACAGCGGGGAGAGCCTGTCCGAGTACCTGGACAAGAAGGTATTCGCGGGGCAGGAGAGCGTGACGTTAGAGCCGGACGCGAAGGACGTGGAAGGGTTCGACGCGTTCATCAAGCGTTACAGCGAAGGGCTGCCGATTGAGAGGGCGGCCATTGATTCCTTGAAATAAGGGCATGGGGAACGAGGTTCCCGTGCGCTTACAGCGACGGGAGGGAATAGGATGTTAGAGGAACTGAAGAAAGCGGTATATGAGGCGAATATGGACTTGCCGCGCTATGGCCTGGTGACCTTTACCTGGGGGAACGTCAGCGGCATCGACAGGGAGAAGGGGCTGTTTGCCATCAAGCCAAGCGGGGTGGATTATGACAAACTCACGCCGGACGACATGGTCGTCATTGATTTGAACGGGAACAAAGTGGAGGGGCGCTACAATCCCTCTTCCGACACGGCGACGCATTTGGAACTCTATAAGGCGTTCCCGGAAATTGGCGGCGTGGTCCATACGCATTCCTCCTATGCCACGAGCTGGGCGCAGGCCGGCAGGAGCATCCCGTGCTACGGGACGACCCACGCGGACTACATGTATGGGGAGATCCCTTGCGTGCGCTGCCTGACGAAGGA
Source organism: uncultured Eubacterium sp. (assembly GCA_964580595.1). GTDB lineage: Bacteria > Bacillota > Clostridia > Lachnospirales > Lachnospiraceae > Petralouisia. The sequence goes on along the minus strand of CAZOLD010000052.1, from coordinate 1,942 downwards.
AGAGATCGAGGGCGCGTACGAAGAGAATACGGGGCATCTTATCGTCAATTCCTTCAAGGAGCTGGGGAAAGACGTGATGGCCGTGCCGGCGGTGCTTTGCAAGAACCACGGGCCGTTTGCCTGGGGCAAGGACGCGCATGAGGCGGTCCACAATGCCGTCGTCCTAGAGGAAGTCGCGAAGATGGCGTATCGAGCCGAGACCATCAACCCGAGGATCCAGCCGGCGCCGCAGGAGCTGCAGGACAAGCATTATTACAGGAAGCATGGCGCGAACGCCTACTACGGGCAGAAGGAGGAATAAAACAAATAAAGCCAAAAAACAAATCAAGATGAATCAGCCATGGCAGATATGTGAGCCATGCGAAAGAGGCTGTGGAAGCGGGCGCAGGCCCGCTTTCCACAGCCTCTTCTTTTCGCGTCCCTAACAGGGAACCGTCCTTATAGGAAAATATACTTCAGGATGAACAGGACGGTCAGGACATACATGAGGACGCTGATTTTCTTTTCCTTCGCCTTCCCCGTGAGGAGGTTGATGATGGTCCAGGAAATGATGCCGATCGAGATGCCCTCGGAAATGCTGTAGGCGAGCGGCATGGCGATAATGCACAGGAACGCCGGGATGGCGTCCGTCATATCCTCGAAATTAATCTTGGCCACGCTGCCCATCATGTAGAAGCCGACGATGATTAACGCGGGCGCGATGGCAAAGGACGGGATGCTTAGGAACAACGGGGAGAAGATGGTGGAGAGCAGGAACAGGCACGCTGTCGTCAGCGCGGTAAGCCCGGTGCGGCCGCCCTCCGTCACGCCCGCCGCGCTCTCCACATAAGTCGTCGTCGTCGAAGTCCCGAAAACTGCGCCAACGGAAGTCGCGATGGCGTCAGACAAAAGCGCGGGCTTGATGCGCGGCAGCTTGCCGTCCTTATCTAGCATGTCAGCCTTAGAGGAAACGCCAATCAAGGTCCCGATGGTGTCGAACATATCGACAAAGAGGAACGAGAACATGATGATAAGGAAGTCCCCGATATGGATGGAGCTGAAATCCGCGGTAAACACGGCGCCGAAAGTCTGGGAGAAAGAAGAGAAGTCCAGGCTTATGATGCCGGACGGGATCACGGAATACATGCCGTCGTCCGGGGATGGCACGTAGATGCCCGTAAGCTCGCAGATGATGCCCAGCACCCAGGTGGCCAGGATGCCGATCAATATGCCGCCCTTTACCTTCTTAATCAGCAGGACTGCCGTGATGAGCACGCCCACCAGCGCGAGTATGGCGCCGACCCCGACGGAGTGGAACGTTTCCCCCTTGAAGGTCTGGTACGTGAGTAGGGTAGAATCGCTGTTCACGATAAGCTTCGCGTCCTGCAGGCCGATGAAGGCGATGAATAACCCGATGCCCACGCTGACCGCCGACTTTAGGGTGGCGGGGATGGCGTTAAAGATCGCCTCGCGGACGTTAGTCAGCGAGAGGATGATGAAGATGATGCCTTCCACGAATACCGCGAGCAGCGCGACCTGCCAGGAGTATCCCATCCCAATCACCACGGTGTAGGCAAAGTAGGCGTTCAGGCCCATGCCCGGAGCCAGCGCGAAAGGATAGTTCGCCAGGAGCGCCATGAGCAGCGTCCCCACGAAGGATGCCAGCGCGGTCGCGATCAGGACGGCGTTCGCGTCCATCCCTGTCGCGGACAGGATGCTAGGGTTCACGGCCAGGATGTAAGCCATGGTCATGAAGGTCGTAATCCCCGCGATGATCTCTGTCCGCACTGACGTGTGGTTCTCTTTCAGCTTAAACAGTTTTTCCATCAATAAATCCTCCTTTGTGAATTTGTGAAATTCCAGAAATCGCGCTCATGGCAAGCGCGCCCCCTTCTCCCCAACGCTACCATGATAACATAAAATGCTTGGAAAATCCATGGAAATATCCCGTTTGCGCGGCAAC
>CAZOLD010000051.1:0-9783 GCA_964580595.1 uncultured Eubacterium sp. | reverse complement strand
GCTGGCCGGCGCCATCCCCCAGTTGCTTGACCAACTGGCTTAACTCATCCGGATCGATGCCAAGCTGCGCGGAAAGGTCTTCCGCCATCCCAAAAATATCGCCATAAAGCTGTTGGAAACCTTCGTCTAAGATCAAGGCTCCCGCGTCCTCGCTCCCTGTCAGCGCCATCACCAATGACGTAAACGCGGAAAGATCCGTCAAATCGGCCGCGGTAAGGCCCATCGCCTCCATCTGCGCTGCCACTTCCTCTTCCGTAAGCCCGAGCTCCTCCGCGATCTGTCCCACGACCTGGCGCTCGAACGCGTCCAGCCGGTCTGTGGCGTCATCCGGAAGCTTCTCCTTGGCGCTTGGTATCCTCTCGCGGCTTACCTGCTTCCCGCGATACCCGGCCTGCGCGGTCTCTTTCTCATACGCGCCATGGCTGTCGCCCTCCACAGGCAAGGGGGATCTTGCATCACTGCTGCCCAAGGCCGCATCCTGCTGGCCAACACCGAAAGATGTCTGCCCCAACAATGCCCCAAACGCCGGCGCGAACACATCCTGCACCTTTGGCTGGGGAAGCATGTCCGCCATATCCTGGGCCAATCCCGCCATGGCCATGACCTGCTGTATCCTCCCTGCTGTCATCCTTTTCCCTCCTTTCTTATTAGGAATTAAAAAAATGTCATCACGGCGCCTTGTGCCGCGAATCCTGTATGCCAAGGGCTTCCGGCTGCCAATCACCCGGCAAGCCCCAAACACCGTAACCTGACGCCCGCCCCGCGTCCGTTCCAATAAAAGCTCCCGCCTACGGCTCCATGATTTTCGTGACCCTGGCCGCCACCGCCGAGTCCATCTCGCCTAGGATATCCCCCCGGGCATCCGCGTCCATGTTCTCTAAGATCTTCGCGACCAACGGGAGGTTGTCCGTCATGGCCTCCATAATCGCGGCGGCCTGCTTCGGCTTCATGGAAGAATAGGCCTCGACATAATCCTGGATCTGCTTATCCGTTTCCTCCTGCTGGACTACCTGCTTGTAAAGCACTTCCGCATTCGCGGGGTCGATGCTCTCATAATATGCCTTATACTCAGATATATCGGGCGCATTCTCATTAAAAACAACCTCTTCGTAAAATTTTGTTTTCTCTTCTTCAAAAGCGGCCTGCTCGTTCTCGAATTCTTTCAAGCGGGCAACCTCCGCCTGCAGCTGCGCCACCGTATCGGAGTTGCCCTGGGACTGGGATTGCGCGTCCGCGAGCTCTACCTCCAGCTCCTTGATCCGGTCAATCGCCTCCTCCAACGTCGTATACGGGTACTGCGCGTCCACGGCAGGTTCCTTTTCCGCTGTTTCCGGCAAAATCTTATTGATGTAAGGGACATCCTTCAAAATCGGCTGCAAGACGGTAGATCCAAAGCCGCCAATGTCCATCTTGATGACAAGCGCGAGAATCGCCAGCCAAATCAGGATGAAGAACACGGTAGCGACCACGACGGCCAGTTTCCCGCCGCCGCTTTCCTCCTCATCGTCCTCTTCCGCCTGCGCTTCTTCCTTCATTTGCTTCTGCTTGCGCTTCTCTTCCTTCTTGCGCTCCCTCTCAGCTTTTTTCTGCGCCTTCTTATCCAAGACCTCAGGCTCATCCTCCAGCATGTCTTTCTCAGCCATTTTCCCGCACCACCTTAATTATCATTCGCGACGCTGTGCGCGTAGCTCACCAGCTCGTCTACGGCCTTGCTCTCCTCGCGTTCCAGCTCCTTCTTGAATTCGTCGAATTCCTTCTCCCTCAAGATCTCATGCGCCTTGCGCTCCGTCATGACCTCCTGCAGCTGGCGCCTCGCGCTTTCTAAGTTCCTCTCCGCCACATGGACGGCGAGCAGCTGGCGCTGGATCGCTTCCTTCATCGTCTCAATGGCAAGCCGGTTGCGCTTGATCTCTAAAAAATCCAGCTGGCCTGAAACCAGCTCCTTCGCATGCTCCTCATACCCGGCTTTCTGCCGCCTTAGGCTCTCCAGCTTCTCCTCTTCCATCCGAAGCTTCGAGGCGGCGGCCGCGAAAACGCTCTTCGCCTGGGACTCCAGCTTATACTTGATATCCAAGATGTTCTGCATCCGGTACAGGAATTTCGCCATGATCCTAAAACAACCCTTCCAGCATGTCCACGATCTCCTCAAAGGAGAATTTCTCATAAGTTTCCTGCATCAGGAATTGGTTCACTGCGTCAATCTTCTCGATGGCATAGTCAATGTTCGGGTTGGATCCCTTCTTATACGCCCCGATGTTAATAAGATCCTCCGCCTCCTGGTAAGTGGCCATCACGTTCTTCAGCTTCCCGGCCGCTTCCTTGTGCGCATCATCCACAATGGAAGCCATGACACGGGAAATGCTCTGGAGCACGTCAATCGCAGGATAATGATTCTTGTGCGCCAGCCTGCGGTCTAAGATGACATGGCCATCCAGGATACTCCTGGCCGTGTCCGTGATTGGCTCGTTAAAGTCATCCCCGTCCACTAGGACGGTATACAGCCCGGTAATCGATCCCTTGTCGGAATTGCCCGCCCGCTCTAAGAGCTTCGGCATCTCCGAATATACGCTCGGCGGGTACCCGCGCGTGACGGGCGGCTCTCCGGATGCCAGCCCAATCTCCCGCTGCGCCATGGAAAAACGCGTCAGGGAATCCATCATCAGCAACACGTCCTTGCCCTGGTCGCGGAAGTACTCCGCAATCGCGGTCGCTGTCTTCGCGGCATTCCTGCGCAAGAGGGCGGGCCTGTCCGATGTCGCGACTACCACGACGGAACGGCTCATCCCTTCCTCCCCCATGTCGCGTTCGATAAACTCCCTTACCTCCCTGCCGCGCTCCCCAATCAAGGCAATCACATTAATGTCCGCCTTGGTATTCCTGGCGAACATTCCCAACAGAGTGCTCTTCCCCACGCCAGAGCCCGCGAATATCCCAATCCTTTGGCCTTTTCCGACCGTAATCAGGCTGTCAACCGCCTTGACGCCAAGCGGGAGAACCTCATTGATGATGATGCGTTCCATCGGGTCGGGAGGCGGCGCGTCCACCGGATATTCCTCCCGCAAGGAAAGCTCCTCGACATCCGTGGGCCTCCCCATGCCGTCTAGGGTATGGCCCAACATCTCGCTCCCCACAAAAACAGATAAAGGATGTCCCGTATTCTCTACGATACATCCTACGCCCAGACCCTCTACGCTCTCATAAGGCATGAGGAGCAGGCGCTTGTCCCGGAAGCCCACTACCTCAGCCATAATGGAAATGTCCCTGCTCTTGTCAATAATGATCCTGCACAGATCATTCAGCTTCGCATTCGGTCCGACTGATTCGATCGTAAGGCCTACGATTTTCACTACTTTCCCCAGATGCCGATAATGCACCTCGTCAGCCAGCTGGTAATATTTCTCTAAGTTATAAGCCATCTCTCTCCCCAATTACGGCAGCGGCACGCGCCAAGCTCAAAGGCTCAGCGAGCGCAGCGACTTGATCAAATGCTCCAGCTGGACATCCACGCCACAGTCAAAGACGCCGGAATCCGTCTCAATCATGCACTGCCCCTCCGTCAGAGAGGCATCCGCCATGATATCAACTTGCACGGAATCCCCTACCTGCTCCGTAATCTCATGCTTGTGCTCCTCGGCGAATTGATAATCCTTGAGGCTCATCCTCACCTGAAATTCCTTAGTCCCTTCCGCGTTCAGGATCACCTTCTGGATCAAATAGACCAAAATCTCTTTCTTGTCGTCGAACTGCACATGGAACACTTTCTCGAACACGTCAGCAACGATATCCACCAGATATGGCTCCAATTCATCTATCTTCTTCCTGTAATCCTCTTTTAGCTGCTCGTGCTCCTCTTCCATCTGCCGGCGTACCTGCGCCAGGGTCCGCTCCGCGCTCTCATTGCCTTCCCGCAATCCATCCGCATACCCTTCCGTATGCGCCTGCTCCTTGATCCCCTGCGCCTTCAAGCCCGCGTCCGCGATGATCTCGCGAGACTTGGCCTCAGCTGCCGCGATGATGTCGTCCGCTTCTTTCTGCGCGTTCTCTAGCAACTCCTCCGGGGAAATCACCGGCTCGGCGACGACAGCCTGGAGGCCTTGCACGAAACCGTCCCCATCCCCCTGCGCGTCAGGGAATTGCTTCATCATCTCCTGGATCTCAAGCATCCTCGCCTCGATCCTGCTGTTGGAGTTAATGACCCTCACCGCGGACTGCCCGCTGACGACATACCGCTGCTTATATAAATTAGACAATGATCTCGTCACCTCCGCCCCTGGAGATTACAATTTCTGCGGAATCCTCCAGTTTCCGAATAATGCCAACGATTTTCTGCTGGGCTTCCTCCACGTCCTTCATGCGGACAGGGCCCATATACTCCATATCTTCCTTAATCATCGCGGCCAGCCGCTTCGACAGGTTCTTGAAGATCGCGTTCTGCACGTCCTCATTCGCCGCCTTCAAGGCGACCGCCAAGTCATTATTGTCAACATCACGCAACACACGCTGTATCGCCCGGTCGTCCAGCAGGAGGATGTCCTCGAACACGAACATCTTCTTGCGGATCTCGTCCGCCAGCTCGGGTTCCTCAATCTCAAGCGATTCCATGATGTGCTTCTCCGTGGAACGATCCACGGTATTTAAGATGGCCACAATCGCGTCTACGCCGCCAACGATGGTATAATCCTGGTTCACCAGCGTGGACAGCTTCCGCTCCAGCACGCGCTCCACTTCCTTGATGACGTCCGGAGAGGTCCTGTCCATCAGCGCGATACGCTTCGCCACGTCTGCCTGCTTGTCCGGAGCCAGTGCGCTGACAATCATCGCCGCCTGGCCGGGCGAAAGGTATGACAAAATCATGGCGATGGTCTGCGGGTGCTCATCCTGGATAAAGTTGAGCAACTGCGCCGGATCTGTCTTGCGCACAAACTCAAACGGGCGTACCTGCAACGACGCCGTGAGCTTCGAAATGACTCCCTGCGCCTTCTCCTCGCCCAACGCTTTCTCAAGGAGCTCCTTCGCGTACCCTATGCCGCCCTCAGCAATGTATTGCTGCGCCAGGCAAATCTGGTAAAACTCATTCAAGACATCCTCTTTCGTCTGCGGGGAAATGCTCCTCGTATTGGCAATCTCAAGCGTCAGCTCCTCTATTTCCTCTTCCTTCAGATGCTTGAAAATCTCCGCGGACTTCTCAGGCCCCAGCGCAATCAGCAGGATCGCGGCTTTCTGGACGCCACTGTACTCTTCTGTTGTCGCCATAATCTTATTCCCACTCCTCGTTCAACCAATTCCGAAGCAACGAGGCAACCGCCTCCGGATTCTCATCTACGAACTTCTCTATCAGGACACGCGTCTCTGACTTCTCCGAGAAGCCGATATCCTCAAGCGTCTCCTCGGATTCCTTCGTGGACTCCAGCAGGGATTCCACGGAAAGCTCGGGCTCCGCCTCCACCAGCTGCTGCTCCCTCCTGGTGCTGCGGAACACGACATATCCTAACATCACCATGACCAAAAGCGCTATGATGACGGGGAGGTAATCCATGATGCCCTGCCCGGAGCTGTCTGAATATTCGAAAAACGGCACTTCGTATGCCACGACCATGATATTGTCTTCCGAGAAGCCGGTGGCATTCGCCACCATGGGCACAAAATCTGCGTCCACATCCAGCTTGACTTTATCCCGGTTCGCCGCGACGAACTCATCGAACGTCATGTTGTCCAGCTCGCCGCTGGCCCTTAAGGCGTCCTCGTTGTAGATGCGGTGCTGGTTGGCGACCACCGTGATGGAAGAAGTGTCATAATCGATATCGCCGATCCCTCCCGTGGTCTCCGTAATCCTCTCGCTCGTGTTATACGACTCATCCAGGTCGGAAATCGTCTGGCTGGACAATCCCCCGTCCTGCAGGTTATACGTGGTGTCATCATTCGTGTCCGTCCCAGGCACGCCCTCCACGGCGCCCGTGGCATCCTGCTCATACAGGCTTCTCTCGGAAAGCGGGCCATGCTCCTCGCCGTCCTCCGTATAATAATTATGATCCGTCACCTTCTCTTCGTGGAAGCCCACGTTCAAGTTCAGGCCGACGGAAACGCTGTCGTACACGTTCGTGCCAAGGACGACGTCCTTCACCTGGTTCTTCACCATGTTCTCAGCCTTCGCCTTATACGAGAGCTGGGAACTCGCCCCTCCGACCGATGAGGAGGAATCGCTGCCGGAAAAAAGGATATTCCCGCCCGTGTCCATAATAGAGATATTGTCCGTCCCGTCATTCCCGATCGCCGTCGCGATCCACCTCGCCACGCCCGCGGCGACGTCCTCGCTCATCTCGTCATTCAAGGACAGCGTGACCGCGGCATAGGCATCCTCATTCAAGGCTACCACCGTGCCGTCGTCAACCGGAATGTTCAAGTTCACGCTCGCCGCGTTCACGGCATCCAGCTCCTCAAGCTGCTCTTCCAGCTGCCCCTCCAGGTAGAGCTGGTATTTCTTCGACTTGTCGGCCTCCGTCGTGCTGAACCCGCCGTCAAAGACATTGCTAAGATCATAGGAAGAAGCCGGGATGCCATTCTCACCCAGCAGAATCGCCGCGTTCGCCTCGTCATCCTTGTCCACCTGGAATGTCAGCCCGTCATCGGAAACCACGTACTCGATGCCTTCGCCTTCCAGCAAATCCTTGACCTGCCCCGCCTCCGCCGTATCCTCGCATGTCCGGATCGTCACCATGGTAGGCGTCGTCAAGTACTTCGCGACAAATATCAAGGCAAGGATCACAATCACCGCGATGCTGGCAATCAAAGTCTTCTGCTTTAATGAAAACTTGCCCCACCAGTCCAAAATCCGCTTCGGAATCTCTTTTATCCTCTCTTGCATGTGATTCTCCATCCCATCTTTAATTCACGCTCGCCCTGCCTTGCGCATACCTAAATCTGTATCTGCATGATCTCCTTATACGCCTCCACCATCCTATCCCTGACAGCAATCGTATAATTCAGCGCGATATCCGCCTTCTCCTGGATCGCCATCAAATCATGCGTGTTGTTCGCGTAGCCAAGCATGAACTGCATCTCGGACTCCTCCGCCTTGTTCTGCAAATCGTTCGCTTCCCCTACCATGTCCATCGCGGACCGAAGCACGCCCTCAAACTCCTCCTCGCCCTGCATCTTGAGGCTGTCGCTCGCACGGACAGTGTCCTTAAGGTACTCCGACGTCACGTTGCTCAAAGCTGATATATCCATACCGAAATTCTCCCTTCTCCCTCGATTTCCTGCCCGCGCCTAATTACTTCCCTATCTCGAGGCCCTTAAGCGCGATCGCCTTGCTCGTCTGGAAAGCCGTGACATTGGCCTCATAAGACCGGCTGGCGTCTATTAAGTTCGTCATCTCCGTGATGATGTTCACATTCGGGTAAGAAACATACCCGTTCTCATCCGCATCCGGATGGGAAGGGTCGTATTTCATGACATAATCGCTCTCCGTATCCTCCGATACGCTTGACACCTTCACGCCGTTCCCCAAGAGGGCCTCCCTCGTGTTGTCCAATATCCGGCTAAAAGGAGTCACGTTCTTCTCGCGGAACGTCACGATCTTGCGCGTGTAGGGAGTCCCGTCCGCCGTCCGCGTCGTCGTCGCGTTCGCGACATTCTCTGAAATCACGTCCATGCGGAACCTCTGCGCCGTCATCCCGGACGTGTTGATGTTAAATGACTGAAATAATGACATCTGCTCTCCCTCCAACCGCGGCTGCCGGCAAGCTGTTACTGCAGCACGCTCTTAATCCTTGAAAATTCCTTGTTCATGCTGTCAATCAGCGCATTGTACTTAATCTGCGTGGAAGCCAGCTCCGCGTACTCCTGCTCCGGATCCACGTTATTCCTGTCTAAGCGGTAAGAAAAATTCTCGGAATCCGTATACACGTCCGCATTCAAATGATCCGTATGCAGGTTGGCGACCTTCTCATCCAGCGACACGTACTTGAAACGGGCGATCTCCCGCCTCAGCACCCCTTCGAAATCCACATCCTGCCGCTTATATCCCGGCGTGTCCTGGTTCGAGATATTGTTGCTGATCGCCGACTCCCTCGTCCAGGCCGCGTCCGCCGCCCGGTCAAGGATATTAATATAATCGTATAGATCGCTCCCTACCATATCCTTCTCCCTTCTTCGCCCTCCAATTCTTTTCCCCGCCGGCGCAAAGCCGCGCCACGGGCGGGCAATCCCAAGCACAATTATAAATTATCTGTACGATAATGCAAGCATTTTTTGCGCTTTTCCCCCGTAAAAACCGCTCATCCGCGTCTCAGGTTCTGTTTCTTCATCTTCTCTAGCTCGTCAAACACGGCATCGTTCAGCACCTTGATGTAGGTGCCCTTCATGCCGGAGGAGCGCGACTCGATCACGCCCGCGCTCTCGAACTTGCGGATAGCATTGACAACGACGCTGCGCGTAATCCCCACGCGGTCCGCGATCCTGCTCGCTACCAAAACGCATTCCGTGCCGTCCATCTCCTCGAAAATATGCGTGATCGCCCCCAGCTCCGAAAAAGAAAGGGTCCCGATCGCGGATTGCACGATCTGTACCTTCCTCTGCTCCTCCGCGTTCTCCTCGTTCACGGAACGCATCATCTCCAGCCCTATGACCGTCGTGCCGTATTCGCTGAGGATGATGTCGTCTATGCCATACGGGTAATCCAAGCGGTAGACGAACAACGTGCCCAAGCGTTCCCCGGCAATGTCAATCGGCGCGATGATGGCCTGGTAGCGCCGCACCTGATCCAGCACGAAGCCTAGCGTCTCCAGGTTCACGTTCTCCTTCGTGGACAGCACGCCAAGCATCCTCTCGTTCAGCGCATCGTCAATGAAGCCGCCAACGTCGCCCGGGATAAGCTCCGCGATCTCTTTCGCGCCCGCGTCCCGGCCCGTGCCCAAAATCTTGCCCTTCTTGCTGATCACCAGGATGTTCGAGCCCAAAATCTCCGTCAAGACATCACAAATGTCATTAAAAACAACCTTGGTAGAGTTGTTATTATGCAACAATTTATTGATTTTCCTCGTCTTGTCTAGCAACTGGACACTCATGCTATCCCTCCGGAACCCAAACGCGCAAATACTCGGCCATACATTTTGGATTCTATCACATCTTGACGGAAACTTCAATAAATTTCGTGCAATTTTCGCTATTTTTGTATATTATTTCACTTTTTCATGCAATTCATGAAATTTCAGCTAAGGCCAAAAGGGGAAGTCCCGGCCCTCCCGCGCGGGCGGGCTTTCGCGCCGCGGCCAATCAAGCCTCGCGCGGGACTTTTTGCACGTACCCGCATTGGCTGTCGGCGCATACCAGCTTATTCCCCTTCTCTAGCATATACCCGCCGCACCTTGGGCATTTTTCCCGCGATGGCTTCTGCCATGACATGAAGTCACACTCGGGATTGTTCTCACATCCGAAATACTTCCTCCCCTTCTTCGTCTTCCTAAGGACGACCTCCTTCCCGCACTTGGGGCATTTCACGCCGATTTTCTCCAAATAAGGCTTGGTATTCCGGCAATCCGGGAATCCCGGGCAGGCCAGGAACTTGCCGTGCGGGCCGTACTTAACCACCATGTTCCTGCCGCACTGCTCGCAAATGACATCGGTCACCTCGTCTTCTATCTCCACCTTCTCCAGGTCGTGTTCCGCCGCCTGCACGGCTTCATCCAGGTCCGGATAGAAATTTTCCACCACGGTCTTCCAGCTGACGTTCCCCTCCGCTATCATGTCTAGGAGCGACTCCATGTTCGCCGTGAACTTTTCGTC
>CAZOLD010000050.1:6271-9870 GCA_964580595.1 uncultured Eubacterium sp. | reverse complement strand
GCATGGGGGATTTAGGAAGAAAGAAAATGGAGGTAAAGAGGAATGGCGAAGCTGACGACAGAAGAATTTATTGAGGCGATTAAGGAGTTAAGCGTATTAGAGCTGAATGATTTGGTGAAGGCATGCGAAGAGGAATTCGGCGTGTCCGCGGCGGCGGGCGTCGTCGTCGCGGCGGCGGGCGGCGGAGATGGCGCGGCCGCGGCTGAGGAGAAGACAGAATTTGACGTTGAGCTGTCTGAGATCGGCCCGAACAAGGTCAAGGTCATCAAGGTCGTTCGCGAAGTGACCGGCCTTGGCTTGAAGGAAGCGAAGGAAGTCGTGGACAGCGCGCCGAAGGTCGTGAAGGAAGGCGCGGAGAAGGCAGAGGCAGAGGAGATCAAGGCCAAGCTGGAAGCGGAAGGCGCGAAGGTAACGCTGAAATAGCCGCGTATGCCTCATGAGGCGAGCAACGAGGAAGCGGGCAGAAAGAACCCGGCCGGGAGCCGAAAGGCTCCGGCCGGGTTCTTATTTTATTTCCCTTTTTTCTCAAACGCCTCCACTCCCCGGAGGAGCCGTCCCAGTCCGTTCTCCAGGACGCTTCGGGGGCAGGCGATATTCAGCCTGAGGAAGGATTTCCCGGCCTGCCCGTATTGGATCCCGTCGGAAACATATAGCCCCGTCTCTTTCCTTAGGAAATCCTGCAGCAGGGACGCGTCCTCGCATACCTTGCCGCAGTCCAGCCACAGCAGGTAGGTCGCCTCAGAGGGGACTAGGGAGAGCCGCGGCAGGTTTTCCGCGAGGAAGGCCGCGACGGCCTGCTTGTTCCCGTAGAGGTATTGCCGCAACGTGTCGAGCCAGTCCCCGCCCTTCGTGAAAGCGGCGATGGCGGCGGGGATGGCGAACGCGTTCGGCTCCGCGACCTCGTCCGTGTTCAGGGCGCGCCACACCTTATGGCGAAGTGTGGGATTGGGCACGCAAACGGCGGCGGTCTGCAACCCGGCAAGGTTGAATGCTTTCGTGGGGGCAATGCAGGTGACGCTGTTCTCAAGGCATTCCTCGCTTACCGACGCGAAAGGGACATAATCCCTGCCGGGGTCGGTCAGGTCGCAATGGATCTCGTCCGACACGACGGTGACGTGGTATTTTGTGGCGAGGTGCCCGATGCGCGAGAGCGTCTCCCGGTCCCAAATCTTCCCCACGGGATTGTGGGGGTTGCAAAGGATCATCATCGAGGTCTGCGGGTCCGCAAGCTTGCGCCCCAAGTCCTCAAAATCGATGGCATAGCCGTTCCCGTCGTAGGAAAGCGGGCTTTCCAGGATGTATCTGCCATTGTTCCGGATGGAGTTGAAGAAAATGTTATAGACCGGCGTCTGGATCAGTACATTCTCCCCGACCGTGGACAGCTTGCGCACCATCGAGGAAATCGCGGGGATTACGCCGGTGCAAAAAATCAGCCATTCCTTTTCCATCCGGAAATGGTGGCGGGTTTCCCACCAGCCGCAAATGGCGTCCCGCCATTCCTCCGGGACGATGGAGTACCCGAATATCCCTCGCGAGAGGACGCGCCGCATCTCCTCGATGATTTCCGGCGCCGTCGCGAAATCCATGTCCGCCACCCACATGGGCAGCTCGCCTTCCGGCACGTCCCACTTGAGCGATCCCGTGCCTCTCCGGCTGACAGGGGCATCAAAATCGTATCTCATCATCCATCCTCCTTTCCTGCCCGGTCGCGGCATACGATAACCGTCTTAGACGGATCGACCTTGTCCTTCTCAATCGTCAGCTCGCCGATGCTCTCCGCCGTGATCCGCCCGCCGGACGGGTTGAGGACGCTGTCAATCCGGCTCGTGATGTCCGCCTCTACGGTAGAATATTCAAACGCGAGCGTGGTGTTGACGAGGACGCAGTTTCTCATGACCAGATTGTCAATATAGCACATGCCCTGCAGGCTCTCCACCGTGCAATTGATGAGGGTCAGGTTCTTCGCGTTCCAGCCTAGGTATTCCCCGGAAATGAACGAGTCGTACACCACGACGTCCTCGCTGTTCCAAAAAGCGTCCTTAGAGAGCAGCCTGGCGTTGCGGATTTCCACGTTCCTTGCACCGTCAAAGGAATAATTCCCATACAGCGTCAGTCCGTCGACTTTCATGTCGGAGCTGTTCATGGCGAAATAATCGCCCTTGGCGGTGACGTGCTCTAAGGTGACGCCACTGCAGCTCCACAGCGTTTCCGCGGCATTCGGGAAAGACGTGTTCCGCAGCGTCAGGTCCTGACATCGGCGGAAATTCTTCGGAGCCTCAATCTGGCAGTCTTCCACCGTCATGTGTTCCGTGTACCAGACGCCCGCCCGCGCCATCTCGAACCACGTGCAGTCCTTCGCGTAAATGTTTTTCGCGTACCACAGCGGGTATTTCCATTTGAACATGGAGTTATGGAGCTCGATGTCGGAACTTTCCTTCATGGGCGATTCCCCGTCCGTGAAAATCGTGTTCTCAATCCTCAAGCCATGCTCCCCGAACAGGGGCCGTTCTCCCACATAATAGCCTTGTACGATTTCCCTCATATGTCTCTCCCCTCGCTAAGGGGCGGCCTTTCTTGCCGCCATGTTCTAGGCTCTTCGATCAGCAGTTTCCTCACGCAGTTATACGTGATCTCATAGATTGTCAGGGAGACGTAATCGATGCCGGCGTCTTCCATCGCCGCCCTTTGTTTTTCCGTGACGAAGGTATAGGGGTAGATCCCGAACATGAACGGGAAAAACGTGTAGATGAAATCCCGCTTCCCCGCGCCGCCCATGTCGGGGAAATACCGGTCCAGGGCTTCCGTCACCGTGCGCAGGGACTCCCCGTACGCAACCTTGAATTCCGTAAGGCGCTCCGGGCGGCTGCCGGCCTCCATGTCGTAATGGTTCATGGACATGATCTTGAGCATCTGGTCGCGTTCCGCGAGCGTGCGCGCGAGCATGTCGGCGAATTCGTCCCTCGTCATGGCCTCATGCCGCGACATGGCCTGCTTCATGGAAGCGTTCCACAGCTCGTGCTCGCGCTTCAGGAGCGCCAGGAAGATCTCTTCCTTTGTCTCGAAATAATTGTAAATGGAAGTGCGGGTAAAGCTGGTCGCGTTCCCGATTTCCTTCATCGTGATGTCCTTGAAGCTCATGGTCCGGTATAGCTTCTCGCAGGCGTTGATGATCTCCTCCCTGCGGCTTGCCGCAAGCTCCGGCGACCCCTTTGGCATGCCGTCCACCTTCCTTCCCTTGGGCTGGCCTTGTTTCGCGCGGCGCGCGCGTCGTGTCCATACGGGCGGCGGTTTTCGCACCGCGCCACACTGGCGGCATCGGCACGCAGCCTTGCGCGGCGCCCCGGCGCCATTCCACATCATGGCGCACGATGCCAGCGTCGTCAACGCCACGCCTTCACGCCGTGCCATGCCGCCAACGCCGCCACGCCGAGCCATGCTGGCAGCGCCGCCACGCCGACGGCGTCGTCACGCAGCCTTGTGCGGCGCCCGGGCGCCATGTGGCATCAAGGCTGTGCTTACGCCCCATACGGCGCACGATGCCGCCAACGCCGCCATGCCGCACCACGCCGCCACGCCGACGGCGTCGTCACGCAGCCTTT
>CAZOLD010000050.1:1159-6261 GCA_964580595.1 uncultured Eubacterium sp. | reverse complement strand
CCGTCCACCTTCCTTCCCTTGGGCTGGTCTTGTTTCGCGCGTCGTGTCCATACGGGTGGCAGTTTTCGCACCGCGCCACGCCGACGGCGTCGTCACGCAGCCTTTCGCGGCGCCCCGGCGCCATGTGGCGTCAAAGCCGTGCTTACGACCCGCGCGTCGTGCGCGCCGTCATGCCGCGTGACGCGGCGGTCCCGCGCCGCTCCCATGAGTATATCTATATTCTGACACGGTGTCAATATATTTTCGAGAGATTTTGAAATTTCACGCCGCGCGGGCGTTTCGGAACTCGAGAAAGTTGGAAAATCCGCCCGCAAAAATTGACACGCATCATGGAAATATGGTAGACTTGACAGGGTAGTAGGTCAAATTTCCGAGGTGAAACAGTTGGATAAATATGAATATAAATTAAAGCTGGAACAGTTGAAGAGCCTCGTGCAGGAAGAGAATTATACGATGGCGGCCGAAATCGCGGACAAGATTAACTGGAGGAAGGTTAAGAGCGCGGCCGTCCTTTGCATGGTAGGCGAGATATATGAGAAGAACAAGCGGTATGAGGACAGCCGGGAGATCCTCCTCATGGCTTATGACAGGGCGGCGGTGGGCCGGAACATCCTCTACCGCCTGACCCTTGTCGCGCTCAAGATGGGACGCGTGGACGAGGCGAAGGAATATTACGAGGAATTTTTAGAGGTCGCGCCCTATGACAACTTAAAATACGTGCTCCGTTACCAGATCGCCAAGCTGGACGGTGCGCCGCTGGAAGAGCAGATCCAGATTTTGGAGGAGTACAAGGAGCGGGAATATACGGAGCCGTGGGCGTTCGAGCTGGCATATCTGTACCACCGCGCGGGGAACGGCCAGCGCTGCGTGGAGGTATGCGACGAGCTGGCGCTTTGGTTCGGGGACGGCAAGTACGTGGAGAAGGCGCTGGAGCTGAAGATGCATTACCAGCCCCTGGACCGGGCGCAGGAGGAGAAATACCGCGAGATCAAGATGCGGCGCGAGGGCGTCGTGGAGGTGCGCCCGACCGACATGCTGGAATCCGGGGAGATTATCCGCGAGACGGTGCAGATCCCCAATATTGCCGCGAACACGGGCCGGTTCAACACGTCGAATCTCCAGGAAGAGCTTGCCAAGAGCATGCAGGAGATCATGGAGGCCGAGTCCCGGGAGTCCGTTTCCAACACGATGGAGAACGTGAAAAAAATCACGGAAGAGCTCCCCTGCCTCCAGATGGAGGAGGAAGAGCCCATAGAGGAGGAGCCGTTTGGGCATATCGAGACGGACGAGGAGATTGACAGTTACCTGAAGACGGAGTTCAACGAGTTTTTGGCGGAGGAATGGGACGGGCAGATGAGCATGCGCGTGCCGGGCGGCAGCGCGAGGGAGCCGCAGGTCAACGGGCAGATGCGGATTGAGGACGTCCTTTCCGGGTTCGAGCGGTCCCAGAGGGCAGTGGAAGCGGCGATGGAGAACGCGGAGCAGCGCAGGCTGGACTCGGCGAAGGCGAGGGGCTTAGCGGAGACGGCGCAGGTGATGCGCAGGCTGGACGAGATCCGCCCGAAGCTTGACGCGGGCATCAGCCCGGAAGAGCTGATGGCGCAGAGGTATTTGCGGAACGGGTGGAACGACATTGACATTAACGCGCAGACGAAGGAGAATCCGGGATGGCGCGAGATTTCCCAGGATTTGGAAAAGACGAAGGAAAATCCGGGGTGGCGCGAGATTTCCCAGGAAATCGGCTCCCTTTCAAGCGGCGGCGAGGCTCCCGGCTACCAGGGCGAGGACACCGCGGGGACGGGCTGGCCTTCGGACGTGGAGGGACCGGACCTGCCGCGGGATGACGCGGGCGACAGCGCGTTGCTCAGCGAGGCTGCCGGGAACGGCCAAGGGGGCGTTGCGGCTGGGACAGGAGGCAGCAGGACAGGCATGGAAGGGCTAGACCTGCCGCGGGATGATGCGGGCGACGGCGCGCCGCGCCGGGAGGCAGCGGGGACGGGCAGTGGAGACGGCGCTGAGGAAGCGCGCGCCGCTCAAGCGGATAAAGGCGGCATGGCAAAAGCGCGGGCCGAGGATGGGGGCATTGGCGCCCAAGCGGGCGGAAGCGGCATGTCCGGGACGGGCGGCGAGGAACGGGCATCCGGCGCCCGGGCGGGCGAGAGCGTCGCGGCCGGGACGGGCGGAGACGAGGATTGGCCGTTCGACGCGCAAGGGGAGGATTGGCCGGAGGGCACTTCCGACGAGGAATGGCCGCGGGACGAGCCGGCAGGCGACTGGCCCCAGGAGCAGGAACGCCGCGCGGGCAGGGACCGGAAGGGCGGAGAGGCGATCGAGGATTTGATTTTCCGGGAAACGTCCAGGGAAATGGACGACGGAGGGGACAAGGACGCGGAGCAGTACTTAGAATCCGCGTTCCGCGCCGCGAACGTCTCGCGCAAGGAGAAGGATTCCGTCCCGCGCGTGAGGATGGATCCGGAGGAAGAGCCGCCCATGCGCCTCAGCCCGGAGCAGAAGGAGATTTTCTCTTATTTCGTCCCCGTGACGGGGATGGAGAAGCAGCTTTGCCAGGTGCTAGAAGGGGTAACCCAGCGAAAGATGGGAAAGCGGACGTCATCGTCGGGGAATATCCTGATCACGGGCGGGAAGGGCAGCGGCAAGACGGTGCTCGCGACGGATATCATCAAGGCGCTCCAGGAGGGCGGCCTGGAGATTCCCGGGAAAATCGGGAAGATTTCCGGGGAATCCTTGAACCAGAAGGAGCTGAGCCAGCTGCTGGACATGCTAAGGGGCGGATGCCTCATCGTCGAGGACGCGGGGCAGGTCTCCAAGGAGACCGCGTCGGCGCTGGGGCTTTTGATGGACCAGGACACGGGCGGCATGCTGGTGGTCCTGGAAGATACCCGGATGGGGATGAAGAAGGTCTTAAGCCAGGACGTAAATTTTGCGAAAAAATTTACCGAGCGGGTTAAGATCCCGGTGTTCACCAGCGACGAGCTGGTGGAGTTCGCGAAGGCATACGCGGCGGAGCAGGAATGCGAGATTGACGATATGGCGGTATTGGCGCTGTACAACCGTATCAGCAATATCCAGAAGCTGGACGAGGCCACCACATTGGCCGAGGTCAAGGATATCGTGGACGACGCGATTGACAGCGCGGAGCACGGGGGCTTGAAGAAATTGTTCAGCAGGAACAAGTTCAGCCCGGAGGGCAACCTCTACTTGAGGGAGAAAGATTTCGAGGAATGAGGCCCTGGTTAAGGGAAGCCAAGGCAAGGGAAGTTAAGGGAAGCCAGGACAAGGAAAGCTAAGGCAAACCAATGCAAGGAAAGTCAAGGCAAGGGGACCTAAGCGAAGTTAAATGAAAGAGGTCTAGGGGAGCCGAGCAAGGGTAAGGGGATCCAAGCCAAGGAAGGGCAAGGGGAGCCAAGATAAGGCAAGCCAAGATGAGGAAGGATTAGGGGAGTCGACAAGGGTAAGGGAGCCAGGTCAAGGAAGGGTAAGGGAAGCCAAGAAAAGTCAAGAAATGGGAGTGAAAGAGCATGGAACATTTTTCTAAGTTGGACATGTACTATTTTGGCCACGCCACGCATTATGACATTTACAAGAAGCTGGGCGCGCATCCGGACACGGAGAACGGGGTGGACGGCGTGTATTTCGCGGTATGGGCGCCGCACGCGAAAAGCGTTTCCGTCGTCGGGTCGTTCAATGACTGGGAGCGGGGCGCGAACGTGATGACGCGCTTAGAGCCGCTGGGGGTTTACGAGCTTTTCGTCCCGGAAGCGAAGATCGGGGACCTGTATAAATACTTGATCGAGACGCAGTCGGGGGAACTGCTCTACAAGGCGGACCCGTTCGCGAATTACGCGGAACTGCGCCCGGGGAACGCGTCCAGGGTCGCGGACATCGATGCCATCCAATGGTCGGATGAGAAATGGATGGAGAAGCGGAACTCCTGCAAGGACGTGCACAACCAGCCAATCGCGATATACGAGGTTCATCTGGGCTCATGGATGCGGCATCCGGGCCGGGAGGACGAGGGGTTTTACAATTACCGCGAGTTTGCCGTGAGCATCGCGAAATATGTCAAGGAGATGGGATATACCCACGTGGAATTGATGGGGATTTCGGAATACCCGTTTGACGGCTCTTGGGGGTATCAGGTGACCGGGTACTACGCGCCGACTTCCAGGTACGGGACGCCGGAGGATTTCGCGTACATGGTGAATTACCTGCATAAGAAGGGCATCGGCGTGATCTTAGACTGGGTTCCGGCGCATTTCCCGAGGGACGCGCAAGGCCTCGCGGAATTTGACGGGACCTGCCTCTATGAGTACGCGGATCCGCGCAAGGGCGAGCATCCGGACTGGGGGACCAAGATTTTCGACTATGGCAAGTGCGAGGTCAAGAATTTCCTGATCGGAAGCGCCCTCATGTGGATTGAGCATTACCATGTGGACGGGCTGCGCGTCGACGCGGTGGCGTCCATGCTCTATTTAGATTACGGCAAGCAGGACGGCCAGTGGGTCGCCAATGAATACGGCGACAACAAGAACCTGGACGCGATAGAGTTCTTCAAGCACATCAATACCGTGATACTGGGCAGGAACCCGGGGACCCTCATGATCGCGGAGGAGTCTACCGCGTGGCCCCGCGTGACGGGGCGCGTGGAAGAGGGGGGATTGAATTTCAGCTTCAAATGGAACATGGGCTGGATGCACGACTTCCTGGATTACATGAAGCTGGATCCCTATTTCCGGAAAGACAACCACAACCGCATGACATTCGCCATGAGCTACAACGGGTATGAGCATTATATCTTGGTGCTTTCGCATGACGAGGTCGTGCATCTGAAATGCTCCATGATCAACAAGATGCCTGGCCTTGGGCTTGACAAGTTCGCGAACCTGAAGGCTGGATACGCCTTCATGATCGGGCATCCGGGCAAGAAGCTCTTGTTTATGGGGCAGGAGTTCGGGCAGCTTAGGGAGTGGAGCGAGGAGCGGGAGCTGGACTGGTTCCTGTTGGAGAAGCCGGAGCACCGGCAGCTCCAGACTTATTTCAAGGACCTGCTCCATATTTATACGAAATACCCCGCGATGTAC
>CAZOLD010000050.1:0-1149 GCA_964580595.1 uncultured Eubacterium sp. | reverse complement strand
GGAGAACCAATGGACCAGCTTCGAGTGGATCAACGCGGACGACAATTACCGCAGCATTTTCAGCTTCGTGCGCAAGAGCAGCGACGGGAAGAACAACCTCCTGTTCGTGTGCAGCTTCACGCCGGTGCAGCGCGACGATTACCGCGTGGGCGTGCCCGTGAAGAAGCAATACAAGCTGATTTTCAATAGCGACGACAAGAAATACGGCGGGGAAGGGGTTGAGCGCCCCACGACTTACAAGGCGCAGAAGCAGGAATGCGACGGAAGGCCCTATTCCTTCGCGTACCCGCTCCCGCCATACGGGGTGGCGATTTTCCTTTACCAGGACACGAAGAAGAAATGATCCCGGCCTTGCCTTCGCGCCGCGCCCCTCAGGCGCGGCCGGGGAATAAGGCTCTAGCCATGCACGAAGGGGGACGGTGGCCGGATGCGCAAGGGTATCATAAAGACAGTGGTGCTGCTGGTGGTATTCTGGTCTACGGTGGCCGTGATGCAGCTGATGGGGCAGCAGAAGAACATGGACCTGACCTCGGAGATGGCGGAGGCCACGCTGCCCTTAGTCTACATGGAAAAGGACGGCTACCGGATCAACGAGCTATACGGCTGCCGCTCTAAGATGGACGGGACGGCGATGCGCGACACCATCACCCCCTTGAGCGAGGGGCTGACCCTTCCCGTGGTCATCAAGGCTTACCAGAACCGGATCGAGGAAGTCTCTTACGAGGTCCGGACGCTTGACATGGAGAGGCTGGTCGCGAACGGCGAGGTGGGGACCCTCGAGGAAAAGAAAGGGGAGATCGCGTTCCGGCTGCAGTTCCAGAGCATTTTGGAGGAGGGGTCGGAATACGTGCTGGTCCTTTCCGTGAAGTGCGGGGAGGATCCGGTCTATTATTATACGAGGATCGCGAGGGACGCGGATTGCTACGTGAAGGAATCGCTGGATTTCGCCATGAATTTCCATGAGCTGACCTTTGACCGGGACAACGCGGACAGCCTCGCGACGTATCTGGAGCCGGACGGCATGGAGGACAACGCGACCTTGAGCCGCGTGAGCATCCATTCCAGTTTGAGCCAGATTTGCTGGGCGGGGTTCGAGGGGAAGATGATGGGCAAGCCGATGGTTTCCCTCAAGGAGATGAGCCCTTCCTT
>CAZOLD010000049.1:0-9917 GCA_964580595.1 uncultured Eubacterium sp. | reverse complement strand
TTTCAACAGCCGGGGCGCGTGCAAGACATGCGACGGCACCGGCATTGTCCGCACAGTGGACGAATCGACGCTGGTGCCGGATGATTCCCTGTCCATCGACGAGGGGGCGGTCGCGCCGTGGCAGACCCTTATGTGGTCGCTGATGAAGGACATCGCCCGCGAAATGGGCGTGCGTACCGACGTGCCGTTCCGGGACCTGACCGACAGAGAAAAGGATATCGTGTTCCACGGCCCGGCTGTCAAGAAAAACATCATCTACCAGAATAAGACCAGCGGGGCGGCAGGCGATATGGATTTCACATATTTTAACGCCACCTATACCGTGGAGAACGCTTTGTCCAAAGTCAAGGACGAAAAGGGCATGAAGCGGGTGGAAAAATTCCTGCGGCAAAGCGTTTGTCCGGACTGCGGCGGCACGCGGCTCAGCGAGGCCGCCCGCGCCCCGAAGCTGCGGGGCATTTCGCTGGCGGAGGCCTGCGCCATGACCCTCGCTGATTTGACGGAATGGGTAAAAGGCGTTCCCGGTTCTTTGCCGGAAGAAATGCGTCCCATGGCCGGAAGCATCTGCGAATCTTTTCAGGCGGCGGCAAAAAGGCTGACGGACTTCGGACTTTCGTATCTGACGCTCGACCGTGCCGCGTCTACGCTCTCTACCGGGGAGCGGCAGCGGATGCAGCTGGCCAGGGCTGTGCGCAACCGCACCACCGGCGCGCTCTACGTGCTTGACGAGCCATCCATCGGCCTGCACCCTTCCAACTTAGAAGGCCTGGCCGGGGTGATGCGGGACCTAATTTCCGACGGCAATACCGTCATTTTGGTCGACCATGACGTCAATGTGCTAAAGGAAGCGGATTGGCTCATCGAGATGGGGCCGGGCGCTGGGGCAAGCGGCGGGAGCGTGATCGCCCAGGGGCCGCTAGAAGCCGTCGCGGAAGATCCGAATTCTAGGATTGGCGGCTTCCTCGCCGGCAGGGAAGTGGTCGACGTGAGGGAGCGCGTCCCGGCGGGGGAGATGTTCAGCCTGGGGGATATCCGCCTTACCACCGGGCAGATTCATACCGTGAAGCCATTGGAAGCGGATTTCCCCGTAGGCCGCCTGACCGCCGTGACCGGCGTTTCCGGATCCGGGAAGACCACCATGGTGTTAGAAAGCCTGGTCCCGGCGCTGGAGGCGTCCATCAAGGGGAAGGAGATGCCTAGCCATGTCAAGGCCGTTTCTGCCGAGGGCATTTCCCAGGTCAAGCTGATTGACGCCACGCCCATCGGCATCAACGTGCGCTCCACCGTCGCCACTTACGCCAATGTCCACGACGAGCTGCGCAAGGCGTTTGCCCGCGCGCCGGAAGCGAAGGAGCGCGGCTATAAGGCGGGGGCTTTTTCCTATAACACCGGGGCCTTGCGCTGCCCTACCTGCGACGGCACGGGGATGATCAGCCTTGACGTGCAATTCCTGCCCGATGTGGACATCCCCTGCCCGGACTGCGGCGGCTCCCGCTATGGCAGGGAGGCCGGCTTGATCCACAGGGAGCCGAAAAAGGGCGGGAAAAGATGCACGCTGCCCGAGCTGATGGCGATGAGCGTGGACGAGGCGTTGGACGCCTGCGCGGATCTGCCGCTTGTTTCGCGCAGGCTCCGGGCGCTCCATGACTTAGGGCTGGGGTACCTGACCTTGGGAGAGGAAACCCCGACCCTTTCCGGCGGGGAGGCCCAGCGGCTGAAGCTGGCCAGCGAGATGGGGAAGGGGCAGTCCGGCTCCGTCTTCGTTTTTGACGAGCCCACCATCGGGCTGCACCCGCTAGACGTAAGGACTTTGCTGGGCGTGTTCCAAAGCTTGATTGAAAACGGCGCCACGGTGATCGTGATCGAGCATGACTTAGACGTGATTCGGAACGCGGATTACGTGATTGACATGGGGCCGGGCGGCGGGGAGCTAGGCGGGTCCATCGTGGCGGCGGGGACGCCGGATGAGATCGCGCGCTGCGCCGCCAGCTTGACCGGCAGGTACCTGGGTTAAGCGCGGCCCTTGGGTCAGGACGAAAAATTTCTTTGACATTAATTTTTCGCAGTGATATACTAAAAGAGCAGTTATGCACGAATGGAAATGAGGTGGGAAGAGTGGCAATACAGCAATCGGACATCGAAAAGGTGCGCGCGTCTGTTCATGGGCAGTTGGGGAATCGGGTCATGATTCAGCTGGACAGGGGACGGAATCGGATTGACATTCAGGAAGGGATTATCAAGGGCGCTTATCCATCCGTATTCACGATCTTGGTAGAGGATGAGAATGGCGAGAACCCCCCTCAGCTGCTTTCTTTCAGCTACGCGGATGTGCTGACTAGGGACATAAGGATGAAGCTTTGCTAATCGCGGGCCCATCCTTATGGCATGGCGCCGCCTTCTTCTTCTTTCATTGAGGCGGCGCGGACAAGGGAATATTGAGGCGGCAAGGTGTCGGGACAGCCTGCGGGCTGGTTCCGGTGAAAAGGGAAACAGGTGCGAATCCTGTACGAACTCGTCACCGTATTTAGGGAGCAGGAGCCGGGATATCACTGGGAAACTGGGAAGATGGCCGATGCGGAGATCTATGAGCCGGGAGACCTGCCTTGTCGCGGTACGGAAACGGTTTTGGCCCAAACCAAGGATTTTGGGCTAAGATGCTTTGGGCGCACGGCGGATGTGCGCCGCGGGCCAAGCCTGTTTCAGGCCACGAGTAACTGGTCGTACGTTTCGCTTAGGGAGGGTTGCTGTTTGGGCAGGCTTCCGTTAGGTTTTTTTGCGTACGCGCCTTTTCTGCTTTGGCAGGAGGGGCTTATTTTTTGCCGCGATTTTGTAGCGGCGCCGCCTTTTTTCCCTGCGGGGAGGGGGAGGATGGCGCCTGGCGGCTTTGGGAGCGGAATGCAAAAAAGAAGAAAGAAGAGGGATGGAATCATGGGAAGGAAAACCATAGCGGCGTTCGTGGCGGCCGTGGGGATTTGCTGCGCGGCTGGATTCGTGACGGGATGCGGCGGGGACCAAACGGGACAGGACGCGGATGGCGCGAAGACTGCCCAGGAAGAGGCGGCAGGGGCGGAGACGGCTCAAGGGGATAGCGAAGAGCCTGCCTCGGGAGAGGGCGCCGAAGACGCGGGAAAAGGGGACGACGCCAAAAAGAAGGAAGATGAGGCGGTCTTAGTCGTCAGCTTCGGGACCAGCTATAATGACAACAGGGACGCCACGATCGGGGCGGTGGAAAAAGCGATCGAGGACGCGTGCCCGGAGTATGAGGTGCGGCGGGCATTCACCAGCCAGATCATCATTGACAAGCTAAAGGAGCGGGACAACCTGGATATTGACAACGTGGAGGAGGCGTTAGACCGCGCGGTGGCGGACGGGATCAAGGCGCTGTACGTGCAGCCGACGCATTTGATGGACGGGTACGAATACCATGACTTAGCGGCGGCGCTGTCGGAATACCAGGATAAATTTGACAAAATCGTGCTGGCCAAGCCCCTCCTTTCGGAGGACGCGGACTATGACACCGTGATCGGGGCGGTTACGAAGCGCACGGAGGATTATATCGACGGGAAGACGGCGGTCTGCCTCATGGGGCACGGGACCGAGGCGGAATCCAACGAGGTTTACGAAAAGCTCCAGGAGAGAATCACGGAGCAGGGATATGAGGATTATTACGTCGGGACGGTTGAGGCGGAACCGACCCTTGACGACGTTATGGCCGCTTTGAAGGAAAAGGGAAAATACGAGAGGGTTGTGCTAGAGCCCTTGATGCTTGTCGCCGGCGACCACGCGAATAACGACATGGCGGGGGAGGATGAGGATTCCTGGAAGTCAATCCTGGAAAAAGAGGGCTATGAGGTGGAGTGCGTCCTGGAGGGCCTGGGCCAGCTGGAGGGGATCCCGGAACTGTACGCGGAGCATATCGTGTCCGCGATTTCCTCAGGGGAGGCGTTCACCGGGGGAGTGAAGTCCGCGGCGGAGCTGAAAGAAGAAGAGGAAGGCGCCGGGGATTTGGCGGACGGGACCTACGAGGCGGAAGTCGCTTCTAGCTCTAGCATGTTCCGGGTCGTGAAGGCCGTGCTTCACGTCGAGGGCGGGGAGATGACGGCTGACATCACGCTAAGCGGGACGGGATACGGGAAGCTTTACATGGGGACGGCCGACGAGGCCGCGAACGCCGGCGAATCGGACTGCATCCCGTACGTGGAAGGCGCGGACGGCGCCTATACCTACACGGTGCCGGTGCCGGAGCTGGGCCGGCCTGTCGCGTGCGCGGCTTACAGCATCAAGAAGGAGACATGGTATGACCGCGACCTTACGTTCCGGCTGAAGGACGACGCGGAGGAGGACGACGCGGAAGGCGCGGACGGGAACGACGCGGGAGACGCGGATGAAAACGGCGCGGACGCGGACGGCGTGGACGGGAATGACGCGGACGACGTGGATGCGGACGACGTGGACGAGGACGGCGCGGACACGGACGGCGCACGGGGGGACGCCGGGGCTTTGGAAGACGGCTCTTACTCCGTGGGCGTGACGCTAGAAGGGGGCAGCGGGAAGTCCACGGTGTCGTCCCCCGCCACCCTGAAAGTGGAAAATGGAAAGATGGTCGCGGTGATTGAGTGGAGCAGCCCGAATTATGATTATATGCTGGTGGGCGGGCAGAAATACCTGCCGGTCAACACGGAAGGGAATTCCGTCTTTGAGATACCGGTGCCGGCCTTGGATGAGGAAATCGAGGTCGTGGGGGACACGGTGGCGATGAGCCAGCCGCATGAGGTGGAATACACGCTGACGTTCCATTCCGACACCTTGGAGAAGAAGCAGGAGTAGGGACAGCGGAGGCCTTATGGTATGAGAGGAAAAGGAAGGGCGGCGGGAAATGGCGCGCCCGGGGGCTGGGCCGGATCCATGGGGAAGCTTGCCCTGGCTTTGCTGCTTGCGGCGGCTTGCGCGGCGGGCTGCGGAAAGGCAAAGCCTCCGGCAGGCGCGGATGGCGCCCAGGAGCGGGAAGAGAGCGCGGAGGACACGCGGGCGCAGGAAGAGAGCGCGGAGGGAACGCGGGCGCAAGAGGCAGACGCAAAGGACACGCGGGCGCAAGAGGCCAGCACGGAGGGCACGCAGGAACAAGAGGCAGGCGCAGAGGACACGCGGGCGCAAGAGGCAGACGCGGAGGACACGCAAGCTCAGGAGGGGGACGCGGAGGACACGCGGGCGCGGGAAGAGAGCGCGGAGGGTGTCGCGGACCTCAGTTACGAGGGCAGCCTGGACCTTCAATACGCGCAGAATTTTTCCGTGGATTACTACGAGGGCGGATACGCGCTCCTTACCGAGATGGATGGCACTAAGATTCTTTCCGTGCCGGAGGGTGGCAGCGTTCCCAAAGGCCTAGGGGATGACGTGATCGTCGTCCGGCGCCCGGTGAGGGATTTGTACCTTGTGGCGTCCGCGGTGATGGACATGTTCGACGCCCTAGACGCGGTAAGCGCCATTTCCCTATCCGGGCAGGAGGCGGACGGCTGGTATATTGACGCCGCGAGGGAGGCCATGGAAAAGGGGGAAATGGCTTACGCCGGGAAATACAGCCAGCCGGATTATGAGCTGATCGTGTCAAAAGGATGCTCCTTGGCGATCGAGAACCGGATGATCACGCATTCCCCCGAGGTGCCAAAGATGCTCGATAAGTTCAGGATACCGATGATGGTGGAGTATTCCAGCTATGAGACGCATCCCTTAGGGCGGGTGGAATGGGTGAAGTTTTTCGGGGCGCTCCTTGGCAAGGACGAGGAGGCAGAGGCGGCTTTCGCGGAGCAGGCCAAGATCCTTTCACAGGTGACGGCGGACGGGGGAACCGGGAAGACGGTCGCTTTTTTCTGCCTGACGTCGAACGGGCTGGTGCAGGTGCGCCAAAGCGCGGATTACGTGCCAAAGATGATTGAGCTGGCCGGCGGGAAATACGCGTTTGGGGATTTGGGCGGGACGGGCCGCTCCACCGTGAACATCCAGATGGAGGAGTTTTATGGCGGCGCGAAGGATGCGGACTATTTGATTTACAACAGCACGATTGACGGCGGGGTGTCCGGCGTGGAGGACTTGATTGAGAAAAACGCCTTGTTCCGGGATTTCAAGGCGGTCAAGGAAGGCAACGTATGGTGCACGGCGAACGACATGTACCAGCAATCCATGTCCATCGGGTACCTGATCGAGGATTTCCACCAGATGCTCTTAGGAAGCAAGGAGGACCAGCAGTTCTTGTATCATTTGGAGTGAAGTTTCCGGATGGATGGCGCATCCGGGCGGGAAAGGAAGGGCGGTAGGCGCGATGAGGCAGGGAAAGAGGCAGGCGTTGGCTTTTGCCGCCCTTTTTTTGGGGATTGCCCTGCTGTTCGGCTTGAACGTGTGCATCGGCAGCGTGCCGATTTCTATCCGGGATATCGCAGACATCCTAACGGGAGGGGAAATGGACGGGACGGCGGGGCGGATCCTATGGGAAATCCGGCTCCCCAGGGCCCTGGCCGCGTTGGAGCTAGGCGGCGCCCTGGCGCTTTCCGGCTACTTGTTGCAGGCTTTTTTCCATAACCCGATCGCGGGGCCGTTCGTGCTAGGCATTTCTTCCGGCGCGAAAATGACGATGTCCATCGCCTTGGTATTCCTGGCGGGGAGGGCGGCGCGGCTTAGCGAGGCGGCTTTGGTCATAACGGCGTTTGCCGGGGCGATGGTTTCCATGGGGTTCGTCCTCCTCATGGCACGCAAGACGGAGAGCATGTCCACGCTGGTGGTCTGCGGCGTCATGATCGGGTACATTTGCTCCGCTGTCACGGAAATGGTGATTACGTTCGCGGATGACGCGGAAATCGTGAATTTGCACAACTGGTCGCGCGGCAGTTTTTCCGGGATCACGTGGGAAAACATGCCGGCGATAACGGGAATTACGGCGGTGGCGTCCATCCTGGTCTTCTTGCTGGCGAAGCCGCTCGGGGCGTACCAGCTGGGCGAGGCTTACGCCAGGAACTTAGGCGTCGACATCCGCCTGCTGCGGATTGCCATGGTCGTGCTCTCTAGCGTCCTCTCCGCCTGCGTCGTGGCCTACGCGGGCCCGATCTCGTTCTTGGGGCTGGCGGTGCCGCATCTGGTGAGGGCGGGCCTTGGCACGGCGAAGCCGATCCTAATGATACCCGCTTGTTTCCTGGGCGGGAGCGCGTTCTGCCTGTTCTGTGACTTGCTCGCGCGGACCCTGCTCGCCCCGTCCGAAATCAGCATTAGCACGGTCACGGCGGTCTTCGGCGCGCCGGTCGTGCTGTGGGTCATTCTGAAACGGAATAAGGAGAGGGGCGCATGAAGGAATATTACTTTTGCGCGGAAGCCATGAGCGTGGGCTACCACGGGCGGGCCGTCGCCGAGAATATCCGGTTTCGTCTGAAAAAGGGGGAAATCCTGACGCTCATAGGCCCGAACGGCGCGGGGAAATCCACGGTCCTTAAGAGCATCTCGAATCAGCTACGGATGGTCGCCGGCGCGGCTTACCTCTCCGGGAAAAACGTCGCCGGGATGACGGGCGCGGAGCTGTCTAAGGAAATGGCGGTTGTCTTTACCGACCCGTTCCGCGCGGAGCTGATGACTTGCGAGGATGTGGTCGCGACCGGCCGCTATCCCTATACGGGGCGGTTCGGGATTTTGGGAGCGAGGGACCGGGAGGCGGTGGACGAGGCGATTTTCCTGGCGCGGGCGCAAGACATCCGTTTCTTGGAATTCCGGACCTTGAGCGACGGGCAAAAACAGCGCGTTTTGCTTGCCCGCGCCCTTTGCCAGGAGCCGGAAATCCTAATCCTTGATGAGCCGACTTCCTACCTGGACGTGAGGCATAAGCTGGAATTTTTGTCCCTCCTGCAGGAAATGAGGAGAAAAAAAGGGCTGACCGTCGTCATGTCCCTGCACGAGCTGGATTTGGCGGCGCGGGTTTCCGACCGGATCCTTTGCCTGAACGGGAAATACGCGTCGCGGTTCGGGACGCCGGAGGAAGTGTTCAGAGAGGGTTATGTCGCGGGGCTTTTCGGCATTTGCGCGGGGAGCTTTGATGAGGAGAGCGGGGGCGTGGAGCTAGAGCCGCCCGCGGGAGAAGCGCGCACGTTCGTGATCGGCGGCTGCGGGCGGGGAAGGAACGTTTACCGCAGGCTGCAAAGGGCGGGGGAGCCGTTCGCGGCGGGGATCCTATTTGAGAATGATTTGGATTATCCGGTGGCTAAGGCGCTCGCCTCGAAGTGCTTTTGCGCGAGCGCCTTTGAGCCCGTGCCGGAGGATACCGTGCGGGAGGCGATGGCCGCGCTGCGCGCCTGCGTCAGGGTCATTTGCTGCAGGGAATCTTTTGGGACTTATGAGGCCGCCAACCGCAGGCTGCTAGAATACGCGGCGGAATGCGGGCTAAAGATCCAAGAGGAAGCTTGACTGCCGCGGCGGAAGGCATGGGCGAGCGCTAACCGGAAGCGCGGGAAACAGTAAGGGGTGAGCGCCTTGGCAAAGGTCATCATGGTCCAGGGAACCATGTCAAATGCAGGAAAAAGCTTCATCGTGGCAGGATTATGCAGGATTTTCATGCAAGACGGGCATCGCGCGGCGCCCTTCAAGTCCCAGAACATGGCGCTAAACTCCTATGTGACACCGGAGGGCCTGGAAATCGGGCGGGCGCAGGCGATGCAGGCGGAGGCGGCGGGCGTGACGCCCATGGCTTGCATGAACCCCATCCTCCTGAAGCCGACTGACCGCGTGTCCTCCCAGGTGGTCGTGAACGGGGAGCCTGTCGGCGACATGGGGGCGAGGGAATATTTTTCCTACAAAAAGAGGCTGATCCCGGACATCAAGGAGGCGTTTCGCAAGCTCGGGCGCCTGGCGGACATCATCGTCGTGGAAGGGGCGGGAAGCCCCGCGGAAATCAACTTAAAGCAGGACGACATCGTGAACATGGGCCTGGCCAAGATGCTAGGCGCCCCGGTGATCCTGGTCGGGGATATCGACAGGGGAGGGGTCTTCGCGCAGCTGCTAGGAACGCTCCTGCTGCTGGAGCAGGAAGAGAAAGAGCGCGTGAAGGGCCTAATCATCAATAAGTTCCGGGGGGATCGGGCGCTTTTGGATCCGGGGGTCGCGCAATTGGAGCAGCTGGGGAAAATCCGCGTCATTGGCGTCGTGCCATACCTGGACGTGTCCGTCGAGGGGGAGGACAGCCTGGCCGGGCAGTTTGGGGAACGCCCGCCGATGGCGGTTGACCTCGCGGTCATCCGGTTCCCCAGGATCTCGAATTTCACGGACTTTCATGTGTTTGAGAGGATGGAGGGCGTCTCCGTGCGTTATGTCGCGAGCGCGCGGCAGCTGGGCGAGCCGGACATGGTCTTCCTCCCGGGGAGCAAGAACACGATGGGCGACTTGCTGTGGATGCGCCAAAACGGGCTGGAAGACGCGGTGAAGCGGATCGCGGCTGAAGGGAAGCCCGTGTTTGGCATTTGCGGCGGTTTCCAGATGCTGGGGACGCAAATTTGCGACCCGGACGGCGTGGAGGGAGGCGGCGGCATGGCTGGGATGGGCCTGCTGCCTGTTTCCACGACGCTCCTGCCAGAGAAAACGCGCTGCTTATCGGAAGGGGAAATTAACGAGCTCCCCGGCATTTTCCGGGGAATTTCCGGGTGGCGCTATAAGGGGTACGAGATTCACATGGGCGTGACGGAAATGAATGGCGGCGTGACGGAAGCGAATGGCGGCGTGACGGAAGCGAATGGCGGCATGGCGGAAGCGGATGGCGGCATGACGGGGCGGGAGCGGGGAAGGGGAGCGGATCGGCCTCGGGTCGGATGCCTGGGCAGGGTGGGTCAGCCCGTGGCTAGCGACGGGAAAAATGTTTACGGCACCTACATTCACGGCCTTTTCGACGAGGGGAG
>CAZOLD010000048.1:4015-9968 GCA_964580595.1 uncultured Eubacterium sp. | reverse complement strand
TCCAAGGAAGGGTTCTCCCCCGCCTCGCGATCCAGGTACAAATAAAGACTAGCGATCTTCCATTGCGCGTAGCGCGCCTGCATGCCGTTCCCGTAGTCGTTATCCACGGGAGCGCGCCAGAAATTCGGCCTAGGCGGTGCCTTAAGCAGCTCCCTCCCCCCGTAACGGTAGGACGTGAGGCCGACCCCAAGGCCAAACAGCACGGAAAAATGCCGCCCTAAGACGCCGATATTGGAAACGCCCCGCACGACGGAAAGGCTCCCGCGCGGAACCTGCCTCGGGACAGGCTTGCCGAACACGCCCTGCCCGAACGCCACCTCGTGGCCCGCGGCGGCCCATGGCGCATCCTCCCGCAAGCGGAACGAGACCGTCGCCACATATTCCCCTCCATCCTCCGGTATGGGGAAAGGAAGGTCAAATTCCCTCTCTTCCAAGGGAGGCACGCTCACTTCCATCCTCTCCCGGCGCAGCAGCCTCCCTTCTTTCTCCAAGGTCGCGACGCACTCATAAGCGGACGCATCCGTGAAAAGGTTCTTGTTTGCCACAAGCACCTTCCCCTCGCTGACCTTAGCCGAGATATTCTGGTAATTGAACTTTACCTCCTGCATCTTCGGGGAGGCATCGCGCTCCCCGCCATAGACAATCCCGTTCCCGCTGAAATTATAATCACTCGGGCGGTCGTCAAAATCACCCCCGTAAGCCTGGAAGGGATGCCCGTAACGGTCTTTCTTCTCAATGGACTGGTCAATGTAATCCCAGATGAATCCCCCCTGGTACAACGGCTCCTCGTCCGTCAGGTCCGTGTACTTGTGCATTGCGCCGCAGGAATTGCCCATCGCGTGGGAATACTCGCAGCAGATGAAGGGCTTGTCCCTGTGCTCCGCCAAAAAATCCCGTATTTCCGTCACGTAGGCGTACATCCGGCTCTCCATGTCGCTGCTCCCGTTGTAGCGCCTGTCTTGGAATACGCCCTCATAATGCACGAGCCGCGTGTCGTCCAGCCGGCGGAACAGCTGCGACATCTCATAGATCACGCTCCCGCCGAAGGACTCATTCCCGCAGCTCCATATCAGCACGGAAGGATGGTTCTTGTCCCTCTGGTAGCAGGAATTCACGCGGTCTAACAGCATCGGCTGCCACTCCTCGCGGTCCGAGGGGATCGCCGTATCCGGCATCTGCTTGGCGCGCACGTTGTCCCACCATGTCCCATGGGTCTCCATGTTGTTCTCCGCTATCATGTACAGACCGTACTCGTCGCAGAGCCGGTACAGCTCCGACCCGTTGGGATAATGGCTGGTGCGCACGGCATTGATGTTATTGCGCTTCATCGTCACGATATCCTGCAGCAGCTCCTCGTGGGAAACCACGCGCCCCGTCTTGGAGCTGAACTCATGGCGGTTCACGCCCTTGAATACGATGCGCTTCCCGTTCAGGCACATGATGTTCCCGATCATCTCGAAGCGGCGGAACCCAACCGGCTGGGAAATGATCTCCCTGACCCGGCCATCCCGCCCTTCCACCGTGAGCAGGAGCTCATAAAGGTTCGGCTCTTCCGCGCTCCACAGCCTTGGCCTGCTAACCGGGAGAACAGTAGTCGACTCGTCCGAAAGCGCCGCCTCTGCCCCGGCGACTTCTCTTCCGTCCGCGGAAAGGAGGCGCAGACGCACGTTCCCCTCCCCCATCCCCTTAAGGCACACTTCCAAATCCGCGTCCCGGTACGCGTCGTCCAAAAGGGTCTTGACCCGGATGTCCCGAATATGGGCATCCGGCACGGCATATAAGTACACGCTTCGAAAGATGCCGGAAAACCGGAAAAAGTCCTGATCCTCGCACCAGCTCCCCGCCGTCCATTGGAACACCCGGACCGCCAGCTTGTTCTCCCCCTCGGAAAGATAGGGGGTCAATTCAAATTCCGACGGGGTAAAGCTATCCTCCGCATAACCCACATAAGCCCCATTCAGCCAAAGCGCCATGCCGCTCTCCACGCCTTGGAACGAGACATAGACCCTCTTCCCCGCCATGCCGTCCGGAACCGTGAAATACTTCACGTAGCTTGCCACCGGGTTGAACCGGACGGGGATTTCCCCCGGCGCGACCTCCTCCCATCCATCCCAGGGATATTGCGTGTTGACGTACTGCGGCCTGCCATATCCCTCCATCTGGATGTTGGCGGGAACCTTGATGTCCTCCCATGAGTCGCAGGAAAAGCCGGGATCCTCAAAGCCCGCCGGCGCGGATTCCATGTTCCTGGCATAGGAAAATTTCCACAAGCCTTCCAGGGAATAGCGGAAGCTCGTCTCCCGCTCCCTCAATTCCTCCATGGACGCATACCATACATGGTCAGAATGGGCCGCCTCCCGGTTCTCCTCAAAAACCAGCGGATCCCTCACAATCGAATAATCAAACTTTGGCATTCCTCCACCTCCAAATCCATCAGCAGCCCAAAGCAAGCAGAAAGACGCAATCACACATTCGGCAGCGCCAATCAGCGCTGCCGAACATATGCCACACAGGCGAAACCGCGCCCCTCCCCCACGGCCATGATGCGGGTACGCGCATCCATGCCATGCGGCGGCGCCTTGCGCCCATATTTATTTCACTGCACCCGTGATGCCTTCCGCGAAGCTCTTCTGCAGCAGGAAGAAAATAATAATCGTCGGCAAGCAGCAAATCAACACGGCCAACATCAGCACGCCGTAATCCGTGACGTAACCCCCGGTCAGGTTCGCTACCAGCATCGGCATCGTGATGCTCTCCTCTTTCAGCATCATGACCTTCGGCCACAGGTAGTTGTTCCACGCGTTCATGAACGTGATCGTCATCGCCGCCGCGTAGGTGGAACGCATGGTCGGGATAAACATCCGGAAGAAAATCTGCACCTCGTTCAGCCCATCGATACGCGCGGCCTCGATAATGTCAATCGGGAAACTTCGCGCGCTTTGCCGAAACAGCATGATTAGGAACGGCGTCGAAATCGTCGGCAGGATGAACCCTAAGGTCGTGTCCAGAAGATTCGCCGCCGAGAACATGCGAAACAGCGGGATCATCGTCGCGACGAACGGCACCATCATCGCCAAAAGCAGAATGGACATGAGCGTGTCCTTGCCCTTGTCAGGGTAAATCTCGAAGCCATAGCCCGCAAGCGAGCAGATAAGCAAGGAGAAAAACGTCAGGATGATCGCGTACTTGAAGGAATTGAACATCGCCCGCCCGATATCCTGCTGGGCGATCAGCGACTTAAAATTGTCAACAAGCGCTGTCCCCGGAAGCAACGTGCCACTC
This sequence comes from uncultured Eubacterium sp., assembly GCA_964580595.1. Taxonomy (GTDB): domain Bacteria; phylum Bacillota; class Clostridia; order Lachnospirales; family Lachnospiraceae; genus Petralouisia. Next base: position 6,686 of record CAZOLD010000048.1, on the reverse strand, counting down.
GTGACGTCCGCGCTCTTGTTCGTAGCTGAAATCAGCATCCAATAGAGCGGAAATACGGAGATCAAGGACATGATCGTAAGGAAGATATACATAAATACACGGGCTATTTTCGACTTAGTCACGCTTGTCACCTACTTTCATCTGTATGAACGCCAGGATAGCCACCAAAATGAAGATTAAGAACGACATCGCGGCGGCGTACCCGAAGGTCGGCACATACTTAAAGGAGATATTGTAAATGTAATGGGACATCGTAATCGAAGCGTTCGCCGGCCCGCCCCCCGTCAAGTTGACAGACTCATCAAACAGCTGCAGCGTGCCGTTCGTCGACATGATCGCCGTCAAGAGGATCGTCGGCTTCAGCAGCGGCACCGTAATCTTGAAGAAGGTCTGCATTGGGCTGGCCCCGTCTATCTTCGCCGCCTCATATACGGAATATTCAATATTCTGCAGCCCGGATAAATAAAACACCATGTTGTACCCGGTCCACCTCCAAATCAGCGCGATGATGATGACAATCTTCGCGCTCGTGGCGTGGCCCAGGAAATTGTATCCTGTATCGAGAATCCCTAATTTAATCAAAACCGAATTAATAAAACCGTCCACCCCGAACAGGGAGCGGAAGATAATCGCGTATGAAACCAAGGATGTCGCGCAAGGAAGGAAAATCGCCGTCCTAAACAGCCCCTTGCAACGCAAATCCTTATTGTTCAGCATGGATGCCAACATCAAAGCCAAGATCAGCATGATAGGCACTTGGATAATCAAATACAGGAAGGTGTTCCCCAAAGATTTCAGGAACACTTTATCCTGGAACATCCTGACATAGTTATCAAATCCGCTAAATTTCAGGTTATTCCCCTTCCCTGTCTGCAGCGAAAGGATAAACGCCTGAATCATCGGCCAAAAACTCATGACCGCAATCAAGATCGTCGCCGGAGTTAAGAACACCCAACCCGTGATATTATGCCGCTTCTCCATTGACATCTTTTTCTTGGGTTCTTTCGACTGACTCACATCCCTAGCCCCCTTTATACCAGTCGGGGGAGCAGCGCTCGCTGTTCCCCCACGACTGTCATTTTGCATTATATAGTTTCAAAAATGTGCCCCGTGTCACTGCATCTGGGACTCCACCGTCTCCTGCGCCAGCTGCAGCTCGTCGTCCACGTTCGCCCCGCCAACGATGTTCTGGATCGCCGTCGCCACGGCGTCACGCGCCTCGTAATAGTAAACGCCCGTGTTGTTCGCCGGGATCTGTCCGGAATACCCTACGATCTTCGCGAACACGGCATCCCCGCCGTAGAAGTCGGACGGCTCCGCGTAAACGTCGGAATCGCCGGCCGGCAGGTATGTGGCAAGCGCGCCGGAGCTCGGAAGGATCGTCTCATAGAGCTCCACGCTCCCCGCGAACGTGTTGGCAAGGAAATCCGCCGCTAAGTCAACATTCTTGCAATTGGCCGTGATCGCCCAGGAGGACCCGCCGTTGTTGGAATAGTTCGTGGCGCCGTCCACGCCCGTGAGCTTCGGCATATTGGTGATCGCCCACTTGCCGCTCTGGTCTTCCGCCGTCTGGATGGAAGCCATGATCCAGCAACCGTTGATCGTGCCGGCAACCGTCTCGCCCGTCAAGGTGCCGATGTACTGATCCCAGTCATTCACCTCTACCATGACGCCGGTCTCTACCAGCTCGGCATACGTCTCCATGACCTTCTTTAACGCCTCGTTGCCTACGATAGAAGGATTGCCCTCGTCGTCAAACAAGGACGCGCCGCAAGACTGCAGCATCATCATGATGACGTCCGACTCTCCCGCCTGGCAGGAAAGCAGGGGCTTGCCCGTCTTTTCCAGGACCGTCTTGCCCTTCTCGATGTATTCATCCCACGTGATGTCCGTGAAGTCGTCAACCGTGAATCCCGCCTGCTCTAAGTAATCCGTCCTGTAGCAAGCGATAACCGCGCCGCTGTCGAACGGCACGCCGTAATTCTTGCCGTCCACCGTGGAGTAAGCCGCCTTCGCCTCGCTGAACTGCGAGAAATCAATGCCCTTGTCCGTCAGGTCCACGAACGCGTCCGGATAGGTCATGACGTTCTTCTGGAAAGCGTTGTCCTGCATCAGGATGATGTCCGGCAGCGTGTCATAGCTGCCGCTCGTCGCCGCCGTCGTCAGCTTCGTCTGCACATCCTCCCACGGGGTCTCGATCACTTCCAGCTCGAAATCGGAATGATCCTTCTTGTAGATGTCGCCGGCCGTCTCCATCGCGTAAATGTTGAAAGCCGGATCCCAGCACCACACCGTCAGCTTGTTCGACCCGCCGGAGCTGGCCGACTCGTCGCTGGCTGACTCATCGCCGCCGCCGCTGGACTCGTCACTGGCTGACTCGTCGCCGCCGCTGCTGGACTCATCGCTGGCTGACTCATCGCCGCCCCCGGAATTGCCGGATGAGCTGTTGTTCCCACCTCCGCAGCCAACCAACATGGTTGCGGACATTGCCACGCAGAGCAATGTTGCTAAAAGTTTTTTCTTCATGCTTCCTGTCCCTCCCTATTTTAGTTTTGTTGCAGAATTACCAAATGCACTCCCTTGCAATCGGCTCTCCTTGATTGATTTTACCAAATATGTAGCGGGTTGTCAACGCCGTGATTACGAAATCCGGTTTTTCCCGCGCACGGCC
>CAZOLD010000048.1:0-3915 GCA_964580595.1 uncultured Eubacterium sp. | reverse complement strand
GCCGCTCCTGCCGCCGCTTCCGCCGCCTGGAGCCTGTGCTCAGCGTCCTCTAAAATCGCGTAATTGACGACCTTGGCGCGCGCCGCGTCGGAAAGTGCGTCATACTGTGCCCTGATCTGCTCTATGGCGCCCCGCATCTCCGGCGTGATTTCCACTCCCGCGAGCGAATTGATGGCGTCGATCACGGGCTGGGCCTCCGCCTGCGCCTGCGCGTCCGCCGCCTCGGCATCAAGCTGCGCCATCCTCGCCTCGGCCGCCTCTAGCACGTTATAATTATACACATATTCCCGCGCCATCCCGCTCAGGCTGTTGTATACGTTCCGCGCGTTCTCGATAAGCGGCCTGCTCTCGGGGCTGACCTCCCCGATCGCGTCAATCGCCTGTATGGCCGCGTAAGCCTCCTTCTCGGCCTGCTCTTCCGCCAGCACCTGCTCATTTTCCGTGCCGGGGAGCTGGTAGACCAGCACGGGGCATCCCGGCTCGATGTTCTCGTAAAGCTGCTTCGCGACGTCATACGGCAGGTTGACGCATCCGTGGGACCCGTTCCTCTTATAGCTGCTCCCCCCGAACTGGCCGCGCCAGGTCGCGTCGTGGAAGCCCACGCCCCCGTTGAACGGCATCCAGAACGAGACGTGCGTCGCGTATCCCTCGCCGCGCAGGATCCTGTCCTCCTCCTTAAAATAAAGGCTGTACGCGCCCACGGGGGTGCTCCACCCCTTCGCCTCGTTCCCGGAAACGAAATCGGATTCCAAAAGCAGGCTGCCTCCCTTGTAATAGAAGAGGTGCTGCGCGGTCAGGTTCACCTCGACATAGGTATCGCCGTAGTCGTTCTCCCCATGGCTCCCGGCGGTCTTCGCGTAAGCCGGCTCCCGGTCCCCGGACTTGGCTTTCCGGATGAGGCGGCATAAGCTCTTCGCCTCCTTTTCCTCATCAATCTGCCACCCGTAATCCCCGCCGCTCACCGTGACATCCTGCCCGTAGGAGGTCTTTAAGCTCTTCGGCTTCCCGGCCGTATTGTATTTTTCCGCCAGCGATGAGACATATTCCCCCACCTTCTCCGTGGAGAGCCTCACCTCCTCCCCCTCCACCGAAATCCATCGGCTGATCTTTTTCCCGTCCACGACTTCCCGCTTTTTCCCAAACCGGTACGTGATGGTGACGCCGGCGTACCGGTTTAACTTCTTCACAAGCTCTTTCAGCTGTGCTGACTCCGTCGTTAGCTCGGGCTCCTTGTAGCATCCTGCCGCCTCCACGGAAAATTTCCCGGACAGGCCACGGATGGATTTCCCAAGCTCCTTTATGAACTTCTTTTTTTTGATGACGGTGCCGTCCTCCTCCGGGACGATGGTATAGCCGTTTTCCTCGGAATATCCCGAGATCGTGGCGTCCTTCGCCGTGCGCATCCTAGAGGCGTCCATCATCTCAAGCTCCGACGCCGCCTGCTCCAGCGCGTCCTCGTCAAAATCCACGACGGTGTCCGCCTTGATTTCCGGGGCCTTGAACAGGGATGAGACCCACCAGTACCGGTCCTGGCCCGCCAGCTTTTCCAAAAGCGTGCCGTCAAAAACCGGATGCAGGCCGATTTGCGTCCCGCGGATTGATTCCGCCTTCCCCTCCCTGGGCTCGACCTGTATCCGGTAGTCGTTCACCTCGTCGGTAATCTTGCCCTCCACCTCCTCGACCGTGTCGCCGGAAACGTCAATTCCATTGAGCACCGTGCCGAACAGGAAATGGCTGCCGAAATAGGCCGCGACCCCGAAATACGCGCCCGCGAGCAGGGCCGCAAGGCCGACCACGGCCAGCAGCGCCAGTTTCTTCTTCCCCATTTTTCCCAATAACTTCATCCTCCCGCACTCATTCCCCTCATTCTTCCCCGCCTAGCGCCGTGGCCGCGCCCGGGAACGGCAGCTTACAACAGCTTTATTCTATTATTATCTCACAAATCTTACAATCTTAATCTTACAATTTTGTTATAATTCTATGACACGATTGCGGCGCCGCATGGCGGCGGGTAAGGGAACACAGCCCTGCGCGGCTTGAAACTTTCCCCGTGCCGCGTTATAATTGCCCCATGGAAAATAAGAATGTGAGACAATACGGTTCCTTGGAAGAGGCCCTGTCCGCCATCGCGGGAAGCCACGCGAGCATCCAAAAAACAGAACGGGTATCCGGAGGAGATATCAACCATGCTTACGCCCTGACGCTGACGGACGGCGCCCGCCTCTTCCTTAAGACAAACACGGCAGAGAACCTGCCTTTCTTCCTATGCGAGGCGGAAGGGCTGGCCGCGATCGCGTCTACGGGGACGCTTCGCACCCCGAGAATCCTGGGGGCTGGCACGGACTCCGGCAAGCCGCTGGCGGGAGAGCCTGGCGGCGCGCGCGGCGGATATTCCTTCCTGCTGATGGAACAGATCATGCCCGCGCCGCGCCGCCCGCAATACTGGGAGACATTTGGCCGCCGGCTGGCCGCCATGCACCGCGCGCCGGCCGATGCCTTCGTGCCGGGCGGGAAATACGGGTTTGCCCATGACAACTTCATCGGGGCGGGCAGGCAGGAGAACTCCCCCCGCGACAGCTGGATCGAATTCTTCCGTGACTGCCGCCTCGCGCCGCAGCTCTCCCGCGCCGCCCGCTACCTGGGCAGGAAAGAGCGCTCGCGGGCCGATTGGCTGCTAGGGCATCTTAGCGATATCCTGGTCGAGCCGGAACGCCCCTCCCTCCTGCACGGAGACCTGTGGGCCGGCAACCAAATCACGGGAAGCGACGGGCAGGCCTGGCTCATCGACCCCGCATCCTATGTCGGGCACGCGGAGGCCGACCTTGCCATGACGGAGCTGTTCGGCGGATTCCCGCCCGCGTTCTACGACGCCTACAGGGAAGTCTCGCCCCTGCGGCCCGGATACGCCGCGCGCCGCGAGATCTATAACCTCTACCACCTATTGAACCACTTAAACCTGTTCGGCCCCGGTTACCTCCCCGCCGTGGCGAGGACATTGGCGTCCATCTAGCGGACGCCGCCCGCTAGGCGCGCAGGTTCGTGTACCCCATCAGGCTCTCATCCACTTCCCTCGCGACCTCGCGCCCCTCGCGGATCGCCCAGACGACAAGGGACTGCCCCCTGTGCATGTCTCCCGCGGTGAACACGTTTTGGACATTGGTCTCATAATGCCCCGCCTGCGTCGCGACGTTCGTCCGCGCGTTCAGCTCCACCCCGAACGCGTCCGCGACATATTTTTCCGTCCCCAAAAAGCCCGCCGCGATCAGCACGAGGTCCGCGTCCATCTTGCTCTCGGACCCCGGGACTTCCACCATCGCCACTCGCCCCGTCTTCTCATCCTTCTTCCCTTCTAACCGCACCGTCAAAAGCCCGTTCAGGTTCCCGTCCTGATCCTTTAGGAACTCCTTCACCGTCGTCTGGTAAATCCGCGGGTCATGGCCGAATACGGCGATCGCCTCTTCCTGCCCGTAGTCCGTCTTGCACACCTTGGGCCATTCCGGCCACGGGTTGTTCTCCGCCCTGGAATCCGGCGCCTTCGGCATCATCTCAAGCTGGACGACGGACGCGGCCCCATGGCGGATCGACGTGCCGACGCAGTCATTCCCAGTATCTCCGCCCCCGATGATCACGACCTTCTTCCCCTTCGCGGAAACATATTTGTGGTCCTGCAGCCCGGAGTCTAAGAGGCTCTTCGTCGTGGCGGCCAGGAAGTCGACGGCGAAATAGATGCCTTTCGCGTCGCGTCCCGGCGCCTTGATGTCGCGCGGGTTCTTCGCCCCGCACGCGAGGATCACGCGGTCGTATTCCTTCAGGAGGGGGGCCGCCTTCACGTCCTTCCCGATATTCTTCCCGGTGACGAACTCCACGCCTTCTTCCTTCATGATATCGATTTTCCGCTCGATGACCTGCTTTTCC
>CAZOLD010000047.1:5374-10069 GCA_964580595.1 uncultured Eubacterium sp. | reverse complement strand
GACGCAAATGAAGGCGACCGGGGAGGTCATGAGCATATGCACGAATTTCGAGGGCGCCTTGATGAAGGCCATCCGCTCATTGGAACAGCATGTGGACTGCCTGCTGTCCTATGATTTCTCCATGCTTTCTAAGGAGGAGATCTTAGAGAAGCTTCGCGTCACGGACGACCGCAGGATATGGCTGATCGCGGAGGCGCTGCGCAAGCACGTTTCCTATGACGAAATCCACGAGATCACGATGATTGACCCTTGGTTCATCGATAAGATCGCCATCTTAGTCGAGATGGAGGGGCGGCTTAAGGACGAGCCGCTGACGGCGGGGCTCTTAAAGGAGGCAAAGCGCCTGGAATTCCCGGATAGCGTCATCGCCAGGCTCACGGGAAGGGACGAGGCGGAAATCCGGGACATGCGTTACGCGGAAGGGATCACGGCGGCGTTCAAGATGGTGGATACTTGCGCGGCGGAATTCGAGGCGGAGACTCCCTATTACTATTCCTGCTTCGGCAGCGAGAACGAGGCGGCCAGGACTAGCGGGCGCAAGAAGGTGCTTGTGCTAGGCTCAGGCCCCATCCGCATCGGGCAGGGGATTGAGTTTGACTATTGCTCCGTGCATTGCACTTGGGCCTTCGCGAAGGAAGGGTACGAGACGATTATCGTCAATAACAACCCCGAGACGGTCTCTACGGACTTTGACATCGCGGACAAGCTCTATTTTGAGCCGCTTACGCCGGAGGATGTCGAGAGCATCGTCCGTTTCGAGCGGCCGGACGGGGCTGTCGTGCAATTTGGCGGCCAGACGGCCATCAAGCTGACGGAGAGCCTGATGCGGATGGGGGTGCCCATCCTAGGGACGAAGGCGCAGGACGTGGACGCGGCGGAGGATCGGGAGCTGTTTGACCGGATCCTGGAGAAGACGCATATCCCCCGGGCGGCCGGCGGCACGGTGTTTACCGCCGAAGAGGCGAAGGAAGTGGCCAATACGCTGGGATACCCCGTTTTGGTAAGGCCGTCCTATGTCCTGGGCGGGCAGGGGATGCAAATCGCGTATACCGACCAGGAAATCCAGGAATTCATGGACATCATCAACCAGATCGCGCAGGACCACCCCATCCTCGTGGACAAATACCTGCAGGGGAAGGAAATCGAGGTGGACGCGGTCTGCGACGGGAAGGACATCCTGATTCCCGGCATCATGGAGCATATCGAGCGCACGGGGGTCCACTCCGGCGACAGCATTTCCGTTTACCCGGCGCCGACGATCAGCAAGGCGGTCAAGGACAGGATTGTGGATTATACGGGGCGCTTAGCGCGCGCGCTGCACGTGGTGGGATTGATCAACATCCAGTTCATCGCCATGGACGAGGAGGTCTACGTGATAGAGGTGAACCCCCGGTCGTCCCGCACCGTGCCCTATATCAGCAAGGTCACGGGAATCCCGATCGTGGAGCTCGCGGTACGGGCGATCTTGGGGGAGTCCCTGCGCGGCATGGGATACCCCGTGGGGATCGCCCCGGAGGCGGATTACGTGGCGATCAAGATGCCGGTCTTTTCATTCGAGAAGCTGCGCGGCGCGGAGATCAGCCTAGGGCCCGAGATGAAATCCACGGGGGAATGCCTAGGGATCGGGAGGAATTTCGACGAGGCCTTGTACAAGGCTTTCTTAGGGGCGGGCGTGCAGCTCCCGAAATACAAGCAGATGATCATCACGGTCAAGGACGCGGACAAGCCGGAGGCGGCGGAGGTCGCGAAGCGCTTTGAGGCGTTGGGGTATAAGATTTACGCGACCAGGAGCACGGCGAAATACCTGCAGGGGCAGGGCGTCCATGCCCGCCGCATCAACAAGATTTCCCAGGAGTCCCCGAACGTCATGGACCTGCTCTTAGGGCATAAGATCGACCTCGTGATTGACACGCCCACGCAGGGGCGGGACAAGAGCCGGGACGGGTTCTTAATCCGGCGCACGGCCATCGAGACGGGCGTGTATTGCATCACGGCCATCGATACGGCGAACGCGCTCGCCAGGAGCCTTGAGCACGCGCAGGAGGATAAGAAGCTAAGCCTCACGGACATCGCCTCGGTAGGGCGCGCGGGGGCGTGAGCGCATGGGAATCGCCGGAAACGGGAGGTGGATGGGATGAGGCTGGGGGATTTGGCAGGCATCCTGCAGGAGCAGTCGCCGGAAGGGTACGCCTGCGGGTGGGATAACGTCGGGCTCCTTGTCGGGAGCATGGAAAAAGAAGTGGAGACCGTTTATATTGCCCTAGACGCCACGGATGAGGCCATCGCGGAAGCGGCGGGGGCGGGGGCGGATTTGCTCCTGACGCACCATCCGATGATTTTCCATCCCATCAAGAGGGTGACGGAGGACGATTTTATCGGGAGGCGCGTCATCGCGCTGATCCGAAACGACATTTCCTATTATGCCATGCACACGAATTTTGACGTGAGGGGAATGGCCAGGTTAGCGGCGGAGAAGCTGGGGCTGCAGGGGTGCGAGCCGCTTGACGTGACCTGCCGGGAAGGGCAGGAGGAAGGGATAGGGAGGACCGGGGATTTGCGCGGCGAGATGACGGTGGCGGAGTGCGCGGACCTGGTCAAGGAAGCCTTTGGGATTAGCCAAGTGAAGGTATTTGGCCCCCTGGAGCGGAAAGTCCGAAGGCTCTCTGTCTGCCCGGGATCCGGCAAAGGCATGGCCGGAAAGGCCATAGCGGCCCGGGCGCAGGCGTTAGTCACCGGGGATATCGACCACCATGAAGGGATTGACGCGGCGGCGCAGGGGCTTGCCGTGATTGACGCGGGGCATTATGGGATAGAGAAAATCTTCATCCCTTACATGGGGGAATACTTGCGGCGGCGCGCCGGGGGGCTGCGGGTCATAGAGCAGCCCGTAAGGGAGCCGTTCGCTTATCGCTAGGAAGGAGACAGACAGGATGCCGGGTGAGACATGCAGGATTCGGATAGGCGGGGAAGAAAAGGAATATCCGAAGGGAACGGCATTGATGGAAATCGCGCGGGAATACCAGGCCGGATATGCGGACGACATCATCCTGGCCTTGTTCAACAACCGGCTGCGCGAGCTTTACCGCAAGGTGGAATCGGACGGGGAGCTGCGGTTTTTGACCACGAGGGACAAGGACGGGCGCAAGGCCTACCGGCGGAGCCTTACCTTCCTCATGCAGCGCGCGGTGCATGATTTGGCTAAGGAGGATGGGAAGGACGTCACCGTGAAAGTGAGGCATTCCATCAGCCAGGGATATTATTGCGAGCTGGACGGGGAGGACGTGACGGAGCCTTATTTAGAAAGGCTGGCGGGGCAGATGCGGCGCTTAGCGGAAGAGCGGATTCCCATCGAGAAAAAAAGCATCCCGACGGACGACGCCGTGGCGCTGTTCCGAAAGCTCGGGATGAAGGATAAGGAGCGGCTGTTTACCTACCGCCTCAGCTCCAGCGTGAACATCTACGGCATTGGCGGGTACCTGGATTATTTTTACGGCTATATGGCGCCGGACACCGGGTATCTTAGGTATTTTGGCCTAGAGCCATACGCGGATGGGTTCGTCTTGATGTTCCCGGACAAGGACACGAGGGAGGCGTCGGAATTTGAGCCTTCCCATAAGCTCTTCCAGGTGCTAAAGGAGTCCGCTAAGTGGGGCGAGGAGATGGAGATCGCGACCATCGGCGCCCTAAACGACGCGATCACGAAGGGGAAGGCGCAGAATGTGATCCTCGTGGCCGAGGCCCTCATGGAGCAGAGGATCGGGACGTTAGCGGAGCAAATCGCCGCGCAGCCGGACAAGAAGTTCATCCTAATCGCGGGGCCGTCCTCCTCGGGAAAGACGACATTTTCCCACCGCCTCGCCATCCAGATGATGGCGCGGGGGTTGAAGCCGCACCCAATCGCCCTGGACGATTATTACGTGAACCGGCTGGATACGCCAAAGGATGAGGACGGGAATTTCAACTTTGAATGCCTGGAGGCGCTCGATATCGAGCTGTTCAACCATGACATGTCCGCCTTGCTTAAAGGAGAGAGGGTCGAGATCCCATCCTACAATTTCCGGACCGGGATGCGCGAATACAAGGGGAATTATATGCGGCTGGGGCGGAACGACATCCTGATTTTGGAGGGCATACACGGGCTGAACGGGAAGCTTTCCTACCTTCTTCCGGAATCCAGCAAGATGAAGATTTATATCAGCGCGCTGACCCAGCTTAGCATAGACGAGCACAACAACCTCCCGACCACGGACGGCAGGATGATACGGAGGATCGTGCGGGACGCAAGGACTAGGAACATCACGGCACGGGAGACGATCGCGATGTGGGATTCCGTCAGGCGGGGCGAGGAGCAATATATTTTCCCGTTCCAGGAGGAGGCGGACGTCATGTTCAATTCCGCCCTGATTTACGAGCTGGCGGTCCTAAAGCAATACGCGGAGCCGCTCCTGTTTGAGATCGACCGGGGGTGCCCCGAGTACGTGGAAGCGAAGCGACTGCTGAAATTCTTAGATTATTTTCTCCCGATTCCTAGCGAGGACGTGGCGAAAAATTCCATTCTGCGGGAGTTCATCGGGGGCAGCTGCTTCCACGTGTGAGCGGGAGAGGGCGGCATGCAAGTAGGGCGGATGGTCGCGCCCGGGAGCCTTTGAAAAAGGCCTTGGGTGAGGAAAGTCCGGGCTTCACAGGGCAGGATGC
>CAZOLD010000047.1:0-5364 GCA_964580595.1 uncultured Eubacterium sp. | reverse complement strand
CGGCTAACGGCCGGTGGAGGCGACTCCAAGGATAGTGCAACAGAAATGTACCGCTGCGAAAGCAGTAAGGGTGGAAGGGCAGCGTAAGAGACTACCGCCTGCCTGGCAACAGGCAGGGCATATGTAAACCCCATCCGAAGCAAGGCCGAAACAAAGCGTTGACGTGGCCCGCTAGCTTTAGGTTGGCCGCTTGACCCGGCTGGCGACAGCCGGGCTAGATAGATGATCACCCACGACATAACCCGGCTTACAGCCCTGCTTGCATTCCCGCATGAAATCGAAAGAAATAAAAAGAAATAAGAATTAAGAGATAAAGATGAGCAAATAAAGCGGGAGGCCCCGCGGGCGGCATGGGGGTGATTCGCCCATGCGCCTTCATCCCACGCGCTTATGCCCCTGGTATTTCTCCTCGCAATATTTGCATCGGTAAGTCTCCGTCGCCTCGTCCGTCAGGATGAAAATCTGGTCAAGCTCCTGCTCGATCGAAGTGATGCAGCGGGGGTTCTTGCACCGTATGATGTTCTTGATCTCGTGCGGCAGGCGGAGCTTCCGCTTCTCCACGATTTTCTCGCCCTTGATGATGTTGACGGTGATGTTATGGTCTAAGAACCCCAGGACGTCCAAGTCAAGGTTGTCGATGTCGCATTCCACTTTCAGGATATCTTTCTTGCCCATCTTGTTGCTGCGCGCGTTGCGGATGATGGCGACGCAGCAGTCCAGCTGGTCGAGCTTCAAGTCGTAGTAAAGTCGCAGGCTCTGGCCCGCCTGGATATGGTCTAACACGAACCCTTCCGTAATGGCTCCTACATTCAGCATGCTTTTACCTCCAATAGCGTAAGGATCAGCGCCATCCTCACGTAGACGCCGTATTGCGCCTGCTTGAAGTACGCGGCGCGCGGGTCGTCGTCCACTTCCACGGAGATCTCGTTCACCCTGGGGAGGGGATGCATGACGATCATGTCGTCGCGCGCGAGCGCCATCTTCTTCTTGTCCAGGATGTAGAAATCCTTCATCCTCACGTAGTCGTCCTCGTTGAAGAAGCGCTCCCGCTGCACCCTTGTCATGTACAGGATGTCCAGGCCGGAAATCGCGTCCTCTAAGCGCACCACTTCCTCAAACGGGACATGGTTCTTTTTCAGGATATCCTCGCGCAGGTAGTCCGGGATGCGAAGCTCTTCCGGGGAAATGAGGACGAACCGGATGCCGGGATAGCGGATCAAGGCGTGGATGAGGGAATGGACGGTGCGGCCGAACTTCAAATCGCCGCAAAGGCCGATGGTGAGATCGCTAAGACGCCCCTTCAAGGAGCGGATGGTCAGCAAGTCGGTGAGGGTCTGCGTGGGATGCTGGTGCCCGCCGTCCCCCGCGTTGATGACGGGGATGCCGGAATTCTGGGACGCGACTAGGGCCGCGCCCTCCTTGGGGTGGCGCATGGCGCAGATATCGGCGTAACAGGAAATGACGCGTATCGTGTCCGCGACGCTCTCCCCCTTGGCCGCGGAACTGCTGTCCGCGCTGGCGAAGCCTAAGACGCTTCCGCCTAAGTTCAGCATGGCGGCCTCGAAGCTCAATCGCGTGCGCGTGCTTGGCTCGTAGAAGCAGGTCGCCAGTTTCTTGCCCTCGCAGGCATGGGAATATTTCTGAGGATTCTTCTCAATGTCGATTGCCAGCTCAAGGAGCTCGTCCAATTCCTCGACGGACAAGTCCAGCGGGCTCATTAAATGCCGCATACCACTCCTCCTCTTCGCGTCCGCGGAGCCATGCCGGGCCATGCGTTCCCGCAAAGGCAGGCATATGTCCGCGATTTTTGGCCTAACACCACAATGATAATACAGAACCCCTTAAATGGCAAGAAAAATCCTCTTGTAATTTCCAGCAGATAATTTATAATTAGGGATGTTAAGAGACGGCAGGCGGTTGACGGAGAAAGGAGCGGAACGTAAGATGGAACAAGGGCAAAACGCTTTCCAGGAGAGGAAGAGGGTCCTCTTTTTCGGGCTTCCGTGGACGTTCACGAAGTACCTGATTGCCGAGGACGTCATCACGGTGAACACCGGCCTTTTGAAGCAGGAGGAGAACGACTGCTATATGTATAAGGTGCAGGACGTGAAGCTTACGACCACGTTGCTAGAGCGCCTGTTCGGCTTAGGCACGGTCGTCTGCTACACGGGGGATTCCACGAGCCCGCAGCTCGTGCTTGAGCATATCAAGAACGCGAAGCAGGTGAAGGATTTTATCCTCCAGTCGTCGGAAGAGGCCCGCAGGAAGCGCAGGACATTGAACACGCTTGATATCGGGAGCGACATTCCGGAGGACGGGGAATGAGGCCAGCCCGCTTGCGGGGCATGGGGGTTTACTTTAAATGGGTACGGGAACGCCGCGCGGCTTGCTTGATTAAAGGGGCGCGGTGATTTTGCGGCTTCCCGCTCCGGGGACGGGGCAGGGACGGCCGCGTTTGGCATAGTGAGGAGCGCAAGGGACATGAGGAAAATGAAGAGGACGATCCTGCTGCTGGCAGCCATGCTTGCCGCGGTTTCCTTAGGGGGATGCGGGAGGAAGTTTGACGCCAGCGCGTACATGAAGTCCGTGATGGATAATTCTTACAAAAATGATTCCACGGAATTCGTGGCACAGAAGGTGGGGACCGCGGAGCAGGCGCAGGAGCTGTACGAACAGGGGATTGACACGGAGCTGAACAGCCTCATCTCCAAGTTCGACGCCCCGATCCCGGACGATTTGAAGGAGGAGTTCCGCGAGGTCCTAAAGGACGTGTTCAAGTCCGTGAAATACACGGTCGGGGAAGCGGTGAAGAAGGACGACTCTTACGAGGTGGAAGTGAGGTACCAAAAGATGGACATCTTCGGGCCCGCGCTGGAGATTTTTTACGCGGCCTCGGAGAAGAGGATGTCCGAGATCGCGGAAGAGGTGAACAAGGGCGGCGAGCAGCCCTCGGATGAGGAGCTGGGGCAGCAAAGATGCGAGATGCTCAAGGATGCCATTCAGGAGGCCCTAGCGGACGTGACATACGAGGATGAGGAAAGCATGGTGGTGCACATCAACCTGGTGGATGATGTGTGGACGCCGGATCAGGACGACGTCTATGAATTGGAGATGAGCCTGTTAGACATAGACGTGGCGACCGAGAAGGCAGGATCTTAAGCCGCCCCATCCGGCGGCTTGGGCCTTTACCTGGAGGCCGTCCGCACGGGCGGCTGACCAACTTATAATTCTTATTCTTAGGAGGGATGGAAAATGAGAAAGAAATGGTTACGTAAGGCACTGTCCCTCGCCCTGGCGGTTTCCATGCTAGCGGCGAATGAGATGCCCGCGCTCGCAGAAAGCGAGGGGGGGCAACTAAGGCAGCGGAAAAGGCGCAGGCGGAGGAAGGCTCCGCGGTAAGCGGGGTTGTCAAGGACATGTATGGCTTGCCCGCCGCGGGCGTCCAGGTGACGGTGAGGGAAGAAGCGCAGCCGTCCGCGGCTGGCGACGGTACGATGGAAAAATACGATGGGCTGCGCCGCTACTCTACCAGGACGGACGCCAACGGGTATTACCGCGTAGAGGTGGAGCAGGGCAGCTACCAGGTGACGGCGATCCCCTATGAGTATTCGCCAGGGGATAATGGCGATATTCTTACGGAGGTTTCCGCCGTGAGGAACGGCATTGTCGTGGAGAATGAGACGGTCAAGGCGGATCTTCAGTTCCCTGTCGCGGTGGAAGTCCCGAATGGGGATTTTGAGACCAGCCTGGACTCGGAAAAAGATTGGAATATGAGTGGCCAGGTCACGCAAAAGGGGGACCAGGACGAGAATGCCCATTCCGGGAGCGGATTCCTCAATGTCTGGAAAAAGGCTGCTTTTGAATTTGACATGAGCCAGACGCTGGAAGTTGAGCCCGGCACCTATGTCGTGCATCTGACCGCGGACACATGGGATTCTTCCAAGAAGATGTACGTGTATGCCCAGGCGGGAGACGGCCCGCAGGTGCAGGAGGTCATACCCAATAACAATGACGTAATTGACGACGGTGACGATAAGAAAAATGACGTCCAGTACTTCGAGATCATCGGCTTGCAGGTGGAAGTCCCGGAGGGGCAGAACTCCTTAACGATTGGCCTGTATGGCGACGTGTCGGCAGGGGGCGGCAGCCATATCGACGAGTTCCGCGTGGGACGCGTGGAGACGGTGGCCTCTATCGATTCCGTGGACGCGTTAAATGGCGTGATCGCGGCGGCATCGAGGCTGA
Organism: uncultured Eubacterium sp.; assembly: GCA_964580595.1. GTDB lineage: Bacteria > Bacillota > Clostridia > Lachnospirales > Lachnospiraceae > Petralouisia. The sequence goes on along the minus strand of CAZOLD010000047.1, from coordinate 1,119 downwards.
AGGAAGAGGATTGCACGGCGGAGTCCTGGGCTGAGGCGAAGCTGGATGATGCGATTAAGGCGGCGCAGCAAGTCGCGGGCTACGGAAGTTCAGACGCGGGGGCGATTGCGCAGGCTGCCCAGTCACTGAAGGATGCCATGGCGAAATTGGAGGCCAAGGCCGACCTTTCTAACGCGAGCGTGACGTTGGAAGGCGGCAGGGTACATGCTCATACCGGGTCGGAGATCAAGCCGCAGGTGACATCCGTAAGCGTCAACGGCAAAGCAGTGGATGCCGGGGATTACGAGGTTTCCTATGAGGATAACACGGAGGCGGGCATTGGCAAGGTCATCGTGAAAGCGAAAACTGAAGCCGAGGATAGATGCAAGGGCCAGGCGACCGCCCTCTTCCACATTATCAAGGACGCGGACATTTCCACGGATGAGGCCAATACGGAGGTCAAGCTGAAACGCACCAGCTACCGGCATACCGGGTCGGGGATCGAGCCGGAGGTGCTTTCCGTGAGGGCGTACGGGATGATGCTGCGGGAAGGCACGGATTACGCGGTTTCTTATGAGAACAATACAGACATCGCGGAGGCGACCGCGGAAAAGGCGCCAACGGTCATCATCACTGGGCAGGGCGCTTTCAAGGGCGAGAAGAAGGTGCCGTTCTCCATTTTGTCCGAAGCGAATTATAAGACGGACTTGAAGGACGCGGAAGCATCCCTTGACAGGGCGTCCTTCCCCTATGACGGAACCGAGAAGAGGCCGGTCTTGACCCTTAAGATGAACGGGAACCCGCTCGAGGAGGGGACGGATTATACGGTAGCTTACAGCGATAACGTGAACGCCGGAGAGACGGCGAAGGCCACGGCGACCGCGGTTCCGGATAACGAGGACGGGTACACAGGCAGCATAGATCTTATCTTTACGATTACGAAGATGGATTTGGCGGGCGCTAGGGTCAATCTTGAGATGGAGTCTGCGACCGTGCCATATGCCGGGTCGGCGATTGAGCCGAAGGTTACGTCCGTGATGGCAGGGGGGATGGAGATCCCGGCGGAAGATTATGACGTGTCCTATGAGAACAATACCAATGCCGGGACGGCTACGGTTAAGGCGACCGCGAAGGATGGCA
>CAZOLD010000046.1:9298-10069 GCA_964580595.1 uncultured Eubacterium sp. | reverse complement strand
AAACGCACACAGCGGTATTCTACCACATAATGGGCATTACGGCAATGAATAAAATGCGATTTGGCATCAGGAAAAATTTTTTAAAAAAATTAGCACTCACCTATTGACAGTGCTAACAATCCGTGCTATACTGTGCCCAGAACAAAGGGAAGGCGGGTTGCCGCGAGGCTTTTTCGCCGCCTGTGGCGGCGGGCAAGCGGCAAGCGCAATATCAAAGGAGGAATGACATATGTTAGCACCGAGTATTTTTAGCCACAGCCTGAGTGATGATTTTTTCAATGATTCGTTTAACGAGATGTTTCGTGATGTATTCCGCCCAGCCTATGATCGGATGAGCCAGATTCCCTACATGACCACGGACGTGAAGGACTTAGGGGACACCTATCAGATGGAGGTGGAGCTTCCCGGCTATGAGAAGAAGGACTTGAAGGCAGAGGTTCAGGACGGGTATCTTACCATTTCCGCGGAAAAGAACATGGAGAAGAACGAGAAAGGCGAGGATGACAAGTTCGTTCGCCGGGAGCGTTACTATGGGAGCTGCAAGAGGTCATTCTATGTCGGCGATGGCATCACGCAGGAAGACATTCACGCGAGCTTTGAGAATGGCGTCCTGAAGCTGACTATCCCGAAGAAGGACGCGCCCGTCGTCGAGGAGAAGAAATATATCCCGATCCATTGACGCAATGGCTTTTTCGGGAGCGGGCCAGACACGGGAAGAGGGGGGGGGCGCGCATGAGGCCGCCCCCCCCAAACCGAAAAACAAAATTAAAA